>JAILJO010000145.1 GCA_024694675.1 Bacteroidales bacterium
GATTTCATCGCCCGCAGCTACTCTTTAATCCAATAAAAAAACCGGCTCAAACGAGCCGGCTTTTTTATTGATTATTTGTACAGGAACCTGCGGATACTCATCTTAGGAGTCTTCTCGAAGGGCTTGTCCATCAGTTCCACCTTTGCAATCTGGCTGTAGCTGGGAAGCTGGCGGTTAGCGCCCAGGCGGATGTTCTCAGGGATTTCTGCCTTGGCTTCATTGTCAAGGAGGGCCTTTGCTATTGACTGCTCATCCAGGAACACAAGGGCCACAAGTTTTCCGCCACGATCTACCACAACGGATTCCATGACGTAAGGCTGGTTGTTAACCACTGCCTCAAGTTCCTCCGGATAGATGTTCTGGCCGGAAGGACCCAGGATCATGTTCTTGGAGCGGCCACGGATGAAGATATTGCCATCGGCATCGATGATACCGAGGTCTCCGGTACGGAGCCAGCCGTCTTCTGTGAAGGCATTTGCGGTTGCCTCTTCATTCTTGTAGTAGCCTATTGTGATGTTCTCACCGCGGGCCTGGATCTCACCCACAACGTGCTGGGGGTCTTCGGAATCTATACGGACCTCGGCCACATCCACGGCCTTGCCGCAGGAACCAGCCACGTACTTGGTCCAGTGCTCATAGGCCAGAAGCGGGCAGGCCTCCGTCATACCGTAACCCACAAGGTAAGGGAACTTGATCTTCTTGAACAGGCGCTCCACTTCAGGATTGAGGGCCGCGCCGCCCATAATGAATTCCTGGACGTTGCCGCCGAAAGCCTGCACAAGGCCGTCCTTCACCTTCTTGTAGATGACATTGTTAAGGACAGGGACTTTTGTGAGGAACTTGATAAGGGGCTTGTCAAGGGTGGGCTTCACCTTGCTCTTGTAAATCTTTTCCATCACAAGCGGAACGGTGATGAGGAGGTAAGGCTTTACATCGGCAAAAGCCTTGAGAAGGGTTGCAGGGGTGGGAGCCTTGCCCATCCAGTAGATGGAGGTGCCGTTGCAGAGGGGATACAGGAACTCGATCACCAGGCCGTACATATGCGCCATAGGGAGCATAGATACCATCTTGTCACCGGCGGGGACGTTACGCTGGGAGTAATCCACGTTTGCGCTGAAGTTACGGTAGGTGAGCATGACGCCCTTGGGGTCTCCGGTGGAGCCGGAGGTGTAGTTGATGGTGGAGAGGTCGTCCCAGTTGTCGGTGGGGAAGACCACGTCCTCGGGGCCCAAGCCCTTGGGATATTTCTCTGTAAAGAGGGTGTCCAGGTTGTCTACGGTTTCCTGGATCTTGGGGTCCCTGCAGAAGAGGACGTTCCAGTTGTCAACGTCGAAGACCACCTTGAGGGCGGGCATCTTCTCCGGGTCCATCTTGGCCCAGCGGGCGGCGTTGGTGAAAAGGGCGATGCTGTCACTGTGGTTCACAAGACCCATGACACTTTCCGGCGTAAAGTCTGCCAGGATAGGGACGATGACGGTCTCGTATGTATTAACGGCCAGGTAAGCGAAACCCCACTTTGCACCGTTGTTGGCGCAAAGGGCAATCTTGTCTCCCTTCTTGAAGCCGGATTTCTCAAAAACGATGTGGAAACGGGCGATATCCGTTGCCATCTGGGCATAGGTGAAGGAGTCTCCTCCGATAGTATTCAATGCGGGTTTTTCCCAGAACTTACGGGTTGCATCCTGCAACCTTTGAAGATAATGAGGGTAGTTAGGCATTTCAATTTAAGTTTAGGTACGTCCTGCAAATGTAGCAATTTTTTCCGAACAAATGACTATCTTTGCACCGATATGAGACGAAAACCAATAGTTGCACTTATCTACGATTTTGACGGAACCCTGTCCCCCGGAAACATGCAGGAGTTCGGTTTCATCCAGGCGATAGGCCAGACCCCACAGGAGTTCTGGGCCAAGAGCGACGGCATCGCAAAGGGCCAGGACGCCTCCAACATCCTGGCATACATGAAGTTGATGTACGACGAGGCCAGGAAAAACGGCATCAAGCTCACAAGGGACGATTTCCGCCGCTACGGCAAAGACATCGTCCTGTACGATGGCGTCCGCGAATGGTTCCGCGCCGTGAACAAATACGGCCGCAGCCACGGGGTTATCGTAGAGCACTACATCAATTCATCGGGCCTTACGGAGATTATCGAGGGCTCTCCCATCGCCGGAGAATTCAAGCACGTGTTCGCCGGCAGCTACATCTACGATGAAAACGGGGAGGCGGAGTGGCCGGGCATCGCCGTGGACTTCACCGCCAAGACGCAGTACCTCTTCAAGATCCAGAAGGGCATTTTCTCCTCCCGCGACGCCGTCCGCGTCAACGAGTCCCTTGCCGATGAAGCCAAGCGCATCCCCTTCACCAACATGATCTACTTCGGTGACGGAGACACGGACGTACCTTCGATGAAACTTGTGAACATGTTCGGCGGCAACGCCATCGCCGTGTTCGACCCTTCCCGGCCCAAGAAGAAGGAAACCGCCCGCAAGCTCCTCCGCCAGGGCCGCGTAAACTTCATAACCCCAGCCATTTACACCAGGGAAAGCCGCACTTTCCACCTTGTCTGCGCCATCATAGACAAGATAAAGGCCGATTACGAATTGCATCAGTTTTCAAGGTATAAATAATGAGAAAGTTACTCGTAGGCATGGTGCAGACGCACTGCACCTCCGATATCAAGGGAAACATTGACAGGCTCCAGAACTACATCCGTGAAGCGGCCGCAATGGGCGCGGAACTGATTGTCCTTCAGGAGCTTCACAACAGCCTGTACTTCTGCCAGGAAGAGAGCGCAAAGCTCTGCGACCTTGCAGAGCCCATTCCAGGTCCCTCCACTGAGAGCTACGGTAAACTGGCGGCGGAGCTGGGCGTAGTCATCGTCCTTTCCCTTTTCGAGCGCCGCACCCCCGGCATCTACCACAATACCGCCGTTGTCCTGGAAAAGGACGGCAGCATAGCCGGCAAGTACCGCAAGATGCACATCCCGGACGATCCCCTCTTCTACGAGAAATTCTACTTCACCCCCGGAGACCTTGGCTTTGAGCCCATTAAGACTTCCGTGGGCACCCTGGGCGTCCTGGTCTGCTGGGACCAGTGGTACCCGGAGGCCGCCCGCCTGATGGCCCTCCACGGGGCGGAGATGCTCATCTACCCTACCGCAATCGGCGGCGTTCCCACGGACCCGGACTGGGAGCAGGCGCAGCAGAGGCAGGCCTGGCAACTTGTCCAGCGTGGCCACGCCGTTGCCAACGGCCTTCCCGTCATCACCGTGAACCGCACGGGCGTGGAGCCGGATCCCACCGGCCATTCCACCGGCATTGACTTCTGGGGCCACTCCTTCGCCACCGGCGCCCAGGGAGAGTTCCTCACTGAATTCGACAAAGCAGAGGATGGCGTCCGCGTAGTGGAAATAGACCTTGAACAGAGCGAGTATGTCCGCCGTGGCTGGCCCTTCCTCAGGGATAGAAGGATTGACGCTTACGACGGGCTTCTGAAAAGGTTCTGTAAATAGAGATTTCTCGACTTCGCTCGAAATGACAAGAAGATTACCGGCAGAATGGGAAAAACAGGCCTTCGTGCAGCTCACGTGGCCGCATGAGGACACGGAATGGTATGACCTTCCGCATGTCCTTGATTGCTATGTGAACGTAGCCAGGGCCATCGTCAAGTATGAGCCGCTGCTTATCGTTACCCGTGACCGGGAAGAGTGCCTCAGGGACTTTGCCGCCCGTGGTGCAAACCCGCTGGAATGGCCTGTGACACTGGTGGAATGCCCCCTCAACGACACCTGGGCGCGCGACCACGGGGCAATATCGGTCCATGGTGAAAGCGGAGAAAAACTCGTCCTGGACTTCGTATTCAACGGCTGGGGCCTCAAGTTCGGGAGCGACCTGGACAACCAGATTACCCGCATTATCTATAAGGACGGCGCCTTTGCAAAGGACGTCAAGTACGTTGACATGCGTCCCTTCGTCCTTGAAGGCGGCAGCATAGACACGGACGGAGCCGGCACGCTCATGGCCACTTCAGAGTGCCTCTGCTCCCTGAACCGCAACGAATACCTCACGCAGAAGCAGATTGAAGAGCACCTCTGTGAAGCATTTGGTCTTAAGCGCATCCTCTGGCTGGACCACGGCGGCATCGTGGGTGACGATACGGACAGTCACGTGGACATCCTTGCCCGCTTCTGCAGCGAGGACACCATCGTATATACCACATGTGATGACCCGTCGGATCCCAACTACGGGCCGCTGAAGGACATGGAGGAACAATTAAAGACCTTCCGCACCCTTGACGGAAAGCCTTACAAACTCATTCCCCTGCCCCTCCCGGACGCCATGTACCTTGACGATTACCGCCTCCCCGCCTCCTACGCCAACTTCCTTGTGGTGAACGGCGCTGTGCTCATGCCCGGAGCTGCATCAGCAAAAGACCAAATTGCCGCCTTCCAACTCGCCAAGGCCTTCCCCGGCCGCAAAGTGGAAGTGATAGACTGCCGCGCGTTGTTGTCCGGCCACGGCGGCCTCCACTGCATCACCATGAATTACCCCGCCGGCTGGCGCTAGGCTCCCTTATAACCGCCTTGACATCCACATTGTTTGAGACAGCACTTTTTTGTCAAGGCGGCAACAACTCACTCTGGAAGATACTCGTCTATAGTTGCAGCAATTGATAAAATTGTCTGGTAAAACAG
>JAILJO010000087.1 GCA_024694675.1 Bacteroidales bacterium
AAGCCCATCATCACCAAGGACGGATACAGGAAGTAAAGGAATGATTCGTGTAGCCTGCGCAGGGGACAGCATCACCTGGGGATTCACTATTGTGAACCGCCGGAGGAACAGCTATCCATCCGTCCTCCAGGAACTCCTCGGAGCGGACTATGAGGTCCGCAACTTCGGGCATAACGATGCCTCCGCGCGCTTCGATGCGGACACACCATATGTCTCCAAGAAGGCATACCGGGACGGCCTTGCCTGGAACCCAGACATCGTCCTTCTGATGCTGGGCTCCAATGACACCAAGAGGCGAAACTGGGACCCCGGGGTCTTCCATCGGGACTACTCCGCTCTTGTGGAGTCATACCGTACCCTCCCTTCTCACCCTCGAGTCATTCTCGTTGCGCCCATACGTATATTCCAGCCTTTCAACATCCCCGTCATGGGCCTCTATTCGGAGACGATGGAAGGGGGCGTCCGTCCCGCCATCCGTGAGATTGCCGCCGAGAAGGGCCTGGAGCTCGTGGACCTTGTGGACCTCTTCCCGGATTCCAAGTACCTCATGGACGGCGTGCACCCCCAGACGACCGGAGCCAGGATGCTGGCAGAGGCAATCTATTCAAAAGTGAAATGGTAATCTGATACGGATATGAAGACCTTTCTCAAGATACTGACCCTTTTCATCGCCGTGGGCGCAATCGGCGGAGCGGTGATGATGTGGACGGACCCCACCGGAGTGAGTTGGGGAGGTGAGCCGATGCTGGACCTCCTGAGGGCCAAGATGCCCCGGCCGGAGCTCTTTTTCCGTGACTTCAAGCCGTCAGGCTATGTCCTTCTGGCGGTGATCGGCCTTCCTCAGCTGCTTGCCGCCCTGATGCTCTTCAAGAATCACCCCTTGGCATACTGGTCGGTCCTTGCCTGCGGGGTCATCCTGATGCTGTGGATAGTCCTTGAGTGGTACGTATGGGGATTCGTGGCCCTGAGCAACATTTTCTTCGGGTTCGGGCTCCTGGAGACCGCCGCGGCCGTCCATTGCCTGAAAAAGGCCAGCTCACGGTGAGCCGGCCCTTTCACGTAACAACAAAACACTATAACGGGAAACCTATCTGTCAAGAAGTCTGGCGGATTTCTTCATGCCCCTGCTGCAGAGCCAGATCCCGAAAACGGCCATGGCGGCGGTAAGAACGACCACCAGCACCAGATGCAGGGGTGACTGGAGGGCGGCGATGCCGCTGGCATAGGCCTCGCCCATCTCCTCGGCGGCACCTGCTGCATACCATTCCGGCTTTGTCCACAGGCGGATCACCCATCCGACGTTGCCAATCGCAAGAAGTGGGTATGCTACGTACAGGGCTTTCCTGGACGTATTACCAATCAGCAGGCGCACGATGTCGGACAGGACACCGAATCCGAGTATCAGGCCCCTTGAAAGAACGCCTGACGCCTCACCGGAAAGAACACAGAAAAGCACTACCAGTGCAGACAGTACGGTGCCCACGCCGAACTTCTGCCACTTGGCTGCGATCAGGAAGTAGGGTCCTACCGCCAGGACAGCCGTGAGGACGGTGAAGTAAGCCCAGCAGACGGGGTGGATGAATCCCGCGAAGCAGGATAGGAATACGCATAATACATACAGGACGGCCAAGCCGACGGCAGCCCAGGGATCGAGTCTTTTCGCCATATTGTAAATTCTTTTTGTTCCGTATGCAAAGATATGGTGCTATACGCACCCGTGAAATCACCAAAAATGGGGATTTTAGCAGCCGACAGGGGTTGGGGTGGAAGGATTTGCATATACAAAAAGGACAGCCATCTTCGTTGATGCCTGTCCTTTTCAGACGCTTGCGGTCATAGACCTTCTTTGACTTGTGGAGCGCCGACCGGAATGAAACCGGCCTCCCGTGCCCGGCAATCTCTTCCTGCCGGGCCGCCCTGCGGTTGGCGAGCATGAAGTCCGCCTCCGTGATCCGGAGTTTCTTTTGTTTCCTTCTGGGTTTCATGGTGATGGATATTTTGTACTCCTTATAGATTCAAAATCCTGTAAGAATGTTGCACGGGAAACTCCCGTCTTCATGCGGGAGAGGAAGTCAACGCCTGAGCACAATCCAGCCGAGATAGCCTATGATAAGGAGAAGACCAATGGAAATGAGCTTGGGCCAGAAGCCCGTCAGAATCATAAGGGCGAGCATCATCCCAAGTATTTTCATCGCCAGCTTCTTGTTCTCCGGCATGTAGGACCAGGCGGCCTTGTACTTGTCGGAAGTCCTTCTCCACCAGTTCTTCACCTTGGAGAAATCAAGCGGACTGGAGGTTTTTTCCCTTTTGCCATACGGGGTGCTGTTGACCCTTTCGGCCTTCACCACCTTGCGTCTGACCCTGACGGAGGCGCTCTTCTCCTCTGTCTTGCCGCCGATGGAGGCCCTGAGGGTGAGGACCATCTTGTCGGCATTACCCGTCGCAGGGACCGTCTTGCTTCCGCTGTCTCCCAGC
The DNA here is from genome assembly GCA_024694675.1 of Bacteroidales bacterium. Classification (GTDB taxonomy): domain Bacteria; phylum Bacteroidota; class Bacteroidia; order Bacteroidales; family UBA932; genus Cryptobacteroides. The sequence continues at coordinate 2,476 of JAILJO010000087.1, forward strand.
TGATGGACGGACTTGACGCCGTCAACCACGGTGAGGGTGACCATGTCCGGGCTCTCGCAGTTCCAGCTGACAGTGACGTATTCACCTTCCTGGACCTGACGCTTGTCTATGTTGAAAGAAATCTTGCTCATAGGAAATCAGTTTTCCCACTTTCTGCAAATATCATGGCAGGAAGGGGAAACTGACAAGGTGGCAGAGATGGTCTCAGCGTCTGTCGTTTTTACCGAGCGTAATGAACCTCCCGGTCCTTTTCTTATAGTCAAGGTACTCCTGCCCGAAATCCGCTTCAAGGCGCTTCTCTTCGGAGAGGACCTGGAGCGTCATCAGTGCGGCGACCGCCAGGAAAACCAGAAGAGCCTGCCATTTCCACAGGGCAAGCAGAACTGCCCCGTAGTAGATATATGTCCCCGACAGCATCGGGTTCCGGCTCATCTTGTATGGGCCCTCGGTCATGAGGCGACTGGTGCGTGGCGCCAGATTGTGCCCCATGGCGTCGAAGGGGTTGCCTTCACCCACGCGCTTCATGTAGACGATGCTCCAAATGCTTAGGGCAAGGCCTGCAAGTGCAACCATGATTGCCAGGTACAGCCGGTTGACAGGCATATCCTGGGGATACGGCATCCCCGAGACCCACCACATCAGCGCGGGAATCCCCACGATGAAGATGGTGAAACCAAGTAGGTATCCAAGAATGTGCTTCATACGTCGAGTTTCTTTATTACGCGGCAGGGATTGCCGGCGGCAACCACACCATCCGGGATGTCCTTCGTGACGACCGACCCTGCACCGATGGTGGTGTTGCTGCCGATGGTCACTCCGGGGAGGATGGTCACGCTGCCGCCTATCCATACATTGTCGCCGATCGTGACGGGCTCCGCCCACTCCCTTCGCGAATTGCGCTCGACGGGGTCGGTGCTGTGGCAGGCTGTGTAGATGCTCACGTTGGGGCCGATGAAGCAGTTGTCTCCGATGGTGACAGGAGCCTCGTCAAGGACTGTGAAGTTGAAATTGGCAAAGAAACGTTTCCCCACGCTTATCTGCCTGCCGTAGTCACAGTAGAAAGGCTGGTTGATGCAGACCTCGTCGTCGCCTATATGCCCAAGGAGGCTCCTGAGGATGGCCTTCCTTTCCTCCGTCTGCGAAGGGATGAGCGAATTGTAGCGATGGATAACATCCTTCGTGGCGTTGAGCTCCCTGAGGAGCCGCAGGTCCTCTGCCGAATAGGGCAGCCCGGACAGCATCAGTTCTTTCTCAGTCATAGCATGCAAAGATAGTAAAAAAGGCGCAACCCTAGAAGGTCACGCCTCAGCTCAGACAGTTCAAGTCGATTTACTCAACGGGTGAGAAATCATCCTTTCCTACGCCGCAGAGGGGGCATACCCAGTCCTCTGGGATGTCCTCAAAAGCGGTTCCGGGAGCGATCCCGCTGTCGGGATCTCCTGCTACGGGGTCGTACTCGTACCCGCAGACGTTGCAAACATACTTTTTCATGAATCCTTTTTAAAGATTTGTTCAACTGACGCAAATATAGCGAATCCGTTCAATATTCCGATGCGGAAAACAACAAAAGTCCTTCTTCCGGTTTTCCCGGGCTGCACTTTTGCGAAGGTAGTGTTCAAAGTCTGCGCTGCGAAGACCGCCTTGAAAAAGCCGACACAAAAAGTCCTTTGCATCGTTTTTTCGGCGCCGCCCCCTCTCCGCTTGCCTTCAAACCCTTTGTCCCCTTGCAACGTTCCGCCGGAAAAACCGGGAGGGAAGGCCCTGCCAGGGCGGCGGAGGTCAGGAAGACATTCCTTAAATCCATTCATATATGCAAGCAAACACACAGACACAGGATTCCAACATGAGAATCTACAACCAGGTGCGCAGCGTCCCCGCCGACGCCCTGTCTCCCATCGCGGGAGGTCCACTGAAGGGGAAGAGCAACATCGCGCCGCAATGGCGTTTCCAGCGCCTGACCGAGCTCTTCGGGGTGTGCGGAGAGGGATGGAAGGTCGAGCAGGTCTCCACGGTCCATATCGACGACGAGGCCTACAAGAAGGCCTACACGGATGCCGTCAGCGTGGCCTGCAAGGCCCTCGGCTTCGCCGCGGACGTCTACTACAGGCAGGACGAGACGAAGTACGGTACCTTCCGCGCAGAGCCCCCGGGGCGCCCAACTGGAAGGCCTCGGTGACCCAGGTCTCCAAGATGGCGGGCCTCCCGGTCGAGGAGATCCTAGGCCGCATCACCTCGAAGTTCAACATCACCCGCGAGAACTTCGACACGCTTCTCAAGGTCGGGGGACGCATAGCCGCTTAGGTCTTATGGCATACAAGATCATACGTCCCGAGAGCCGGGAAGCCTGGCTCAAGGAAAGGGAGAAGGGGATAGGCTCATCCGAGGCCACCACCCTGATGGGGGTTAACCACTACGAGGACCGCTACCGCCTCTTCATGCGGAAGACCGGGCAGATGCCCCCCAAGCCCGCCTCCGAGCAGATGGAGCTCGGGCATCACCTCGAGCCTGCCGTGGCCTCCCGCTTCGCGGAGCTCACCGGGGCTTGGATAGACCCTAGGAGCGAGGGTGACTGGATAGCGGTCGATGTGAAGAAAGACTACCTCAGGGTGTCCCCGGACCGCATCTGGGTGCCCTCAGGGGAGGAGCACAAGAAGGAGAACTGGCGCATCCTCGAGTGCAAGACCACCGGGATGAGCGTGGACCCCGAGGACATCCCGTCCTATTGGTACTGCCAGCTTCAGTACCAGATGGGCGTGATGGGCATCAAGAAG
>JAILJO010000048.1 GCA_024694675.1 Bacteroidales bacterium
CAGGCGCACAAGTGAGTCAAGGTCCGTGTAGGCCAGCGAATCGCTCACCATCTGCATGTCCTTTCGGAATAGGCGCACCCTATTGGAACCCCACAGGAAGGCGATTTTGGTGGTATCCTTCGGCGGTTCAACCACCTCCGGAGGTGTTGCCACCAAAGAATCCGAGGGAGCTACTACAGTATTGTCCGCCGGGGCGGCAAAAGTGCTGTCCGCAGGTGCTTTGAACGTACTGTCCTCAGGCTCTGCAGGAGCGTTGTCAGCCGGAGCGGCAGGTGCCGGAGGTGCCGCAGGGGAAGGAGCCTTGGGAGGCATTTTGCCGGGGGTGGATCCGGGGGATGCTCCGGGCGCCTTGGGGAGCTCCGGAGGACGGTTGGGATCGTTCTTTGACGCTTCCTCAGCTGCCTTGGCGGCGGCTTCGGCGGCCTTCTTGCGGTACTCCATCACGGGGTCTCCGCCTATGTCCGAAAGCCTCTTTTCTGATGCCTTGACGGTGCCGTCCGGGATGTCGCACTTCTTGATGTTGCGCATGCGGAGGATATCGGCACCAAGGTACAGTGAATCCCGGACGCCGTTTTCGTTGGTAATGGTCATTACCGCGGGCTCCCGTGTCATTATCATTTCACTTAGGGAATCCCTGTACTGGAACCGCCCGGCAAGGGCATAGGCGTTTCGCGTGGTGTCCATGAGCTCCACCTTGCCCATCATGTCAACGTCATTGAGGCTCCGGTAGTAGTACATGGTGTCCGCCCAGGCCTCCTGCGTTTCCGAGAGGAGGTGTACCTTGCGGCGGAAGAAGAAGAGCTCCTGGTCGCGGTTGTACCAGCCGTCATCGGCAGAGAGCATCTTGTCGTCCTGCCACATGTCCGTGCCGAAGCCGAAGTAAGCGGTAGAAAGGTCGCTCCGGTATTCCAGGCGGGAGGTCTTCACGAAGGTGGTGTCCAGGTACATGTTCACGCTCTCGTTGAAGACGAAGAGTTTTGCCTTGGAGTCGTAGGTTCCGTACTGGCTCTCGATTACCTGGCCGTCCTTGTCACGCATGGCCGCGCCGCCCTGGAAGATGGCCACGGAATCCTTGGTGTTGTAGTCCAGGTAACGGGTGCGGAGGGTATTCTTATCGGCATCTTCCAGCTGAACCAGGTCTCCGCGGAACTTGGCCATGTTGTCGTCCACCACATACTGGAGGGTTGCACTGGTGAGCTTGGTGCGGTCCTGTATAATACGGACGTGCCCTATGGCGTCTATGATGTTGGTGTTGACGTTCCACAGGGCTGTGTCGCAGATGAGATATGTGTTGTTGTGGAAGAACTTTGCCGGGCCCACAACCTTTCGCCAGCTAACTCCGTCCTTGTCTATGAGCTGGGCGCTCTGGGCGCTTATAAGGCGTACCCTGTCTGCATCCTGCGCCCTTGCGGACAAGGTCAGGACAAGCAGCAGGGCTACGATATGAAACGCCTTCCGCACTTACTTTTTCTTGTTCCAGGCATCGCGTGCGAACTCGCACTCCTTGAACAGAGGGTCTATGACGATGTAGGTATCCTTGATCTTCTCGTTCATGAAGGCGTCCACGGCCTCCATCTTCTTGCTCAGCTCAACCTGTTCCAGAATCTGGGTGTAGTCCCTTTCGAATGTGGCGGTGTGGGCAGGGATAATCTTGTCCACGCGGATAATCTTGTAGACCAGGTTTCCGGTACGGCCCTGCTGGTAACCCTCGTTGTCCAGGGATTCCACGGGCTCCGATATCTCTCCTTCCTTGAGGTCCTTGATAGCGGCGTAATCGGCCGGCTTCATCTGGTCTATGTCAAAGTAGGACGATCCGGTTGAAGGGTCAGCCATCTGGCCGCCGTTGGTGCGGGTGGGGAGATCCTCAGAGAAGAAGCGCGCGGCCATCTCGAAGGTAATCTCGCCCTCCTGTATCTTGGTCTTGAGGCTGTCCAGGCGGCTGAAGGCCTTCTTACGGTCATCGGCCGTGTACTGGGGCTTGAGGAGGATGTGGCGGGCGTTGAACATGTCGCCTTTCTTCTCCAGGACTTCTATGATATGGAAGCCGTCGGGGGTCTCCACTATCTGGGAGATGGAGCCGGGCCTGAGGGACATGGCGGCATCAGAGAAGACGGGCCAGAAGATGGACTTGGAGGCCATGCCAAGCTCCCCGCCGCGGCGGGCGCTGCCCGGGTCCTCGGAATAGATTCGGGCAAGGGTGGAGAACTTTTCTCCGTTCATGATACGTTCGCGGATGGAAAGGAGTTTCTCCTTTACGGCAACGGCCGCAGCCTCGCGGTCCGGATAGATGCAGATCTGGCTGAGTTGATACTTCTGAGGAACCACCGGTAGGTCTTCCTTTGCGGTGGTGTCGATGTACTGCTTCACATCGTACGGGGTAACTTCCGGAATCTTGCCGGCCACCTGGTAGCGTTCCTGCTCCGTAAGGCTCTGCTCCTCAAGCATTTTCTTCCACTCCTGGCGGAGCTTGTAGAGGGGCTTCCCGAAGTATTTTTCCACTTCCTCGTCGCCGCCCAGCTGGGTGCGGAACCAGTCTATGCGCTGGGTCAGATTACCGTCAACGACGTCTGAGCTTACGGTGAGGGAGTCAATGCGGGCCTGCATCAGGAAAATCTTGGACTCCATCATGGCTTCCAGGATTTCGCAGCGGATGTCGCGGTCGCTGGTGAGGCCGCCGGCACGGCGCTGCTTCACTTCTTCCTCGATGTCAGAGATGAGTATGGTTTCACCGCCCACGGTGGCTACGGTCTTGTCAACGACGCCTCCGCTGTACTTCTGAGCCGCCACGGGAAGGCAGGCGGCAAGGGCCAGTGCGGTCAGGATTCTCTTCATATCAGTATATCACGAATTTTTTGCTCTCAAGGGCGTCCTCCATGAGGGTTTTCTCCAGGGACGTCTCCAGGGTGTGCTTTCTTGTACTCAGTATAATGTCTTTTATTCTTTCACGGCAGTACTCCACGGGGGCCGGCTTTCCGGCGGGGACCATCTCTACGATGTAGGCCAGGTGGAGGTTTCCGGCATCGTCAGTGAACTCGGAGAAGGAATTCTTTATGGACGATGTGAGCGTGCGCCAGTCCGTCCCCAGCTCCTGCGCCAGGGTAATGGCGTCCATCCAGCTGTCCGACGAATCCACGTACTTTATGGCCACGGTGAAGGCCAGGCTGTCCGCTTCCAGGGCATCGGAATCATCCTCCGACGACATTTTGGCCCGGAGGGTCTTGAGGCTGCGGGAATCGGCAGGGATAATGAGGTAGCGGGACTTTATGACGGGCCTGTCAAGTTTGAACTTGTCCGGATTCTCCTTGTAATAGGACGATATTTCCTCCTCCGTCACCAGGGTATCCAGGCGCTGGTTGATGTAGAGCTGCTCGTACCTGTATTTGAGGAGGGAACGGCGGTACTCTTCCAGTTCTGCCGATACGTCTTTCTGCTGCTTTGAAAGCTGCTCCTGGGCCATTTCCAGCATGAGGAGCTCCTCCGCCCAGGCCTTGATGTAGCCCTGCGCCAGGCCCGCGCTGTCTTCCGGGGATACTCCCGCCGGAATAAACTTCAACAGCTCCGCCTTATGCAGACGATGCCTGCCCACCCTGGCCACCACCTCTCCCCTGGTGAGTTCCGCCGCCGTATCCGACAGCCCCTCCACCAGCTTACAGGACGATGCCCCAAGCGCAACCATCAGTATGAAAAACAATTTTTTCATATAGTCTGCAAATATAGTAAAATTTCTCCCAATATTGCCTCAATCGCCTTCCTCACCTGGGCCGTCTTGGCCGTGGCTCCGTTCACGAGGACACTTACTGTTGCAAGGGGCGTGCCGTCATCGTCCAAAATATAACCGGAGTAACATAAAACGCCTTCCATGGAGCCGCTTTTGAGGCGGAAGCGGGACATATCCGGTCTGTCGCGGAAGAGTACGTTCAGGGTGCCTTCGCCGGGCATGGGGAGCGACTCCAGGAACGCCGGGAAGGCCGGGCTTTTGGTCATGGCGTTCAGATAACTTGTTATGAACCCTGCAGACAGGCCGTTCCTTCGCGAAAGGCCGCTGCCGTCCACTATGCTGGTGACGCCGGAATCCAGCCCCAGCTTACGCAGGACAGCGCTTTCCGCCACCCTGGCGCTGTCATAGACAGCAACGCCGGAGGTCTCTTCCGCCATTGTACGGAACATCGCCTCCGCGTAGAAATTGTCGCTGTCCAGGTTGGTCTTCCGAACTATGTCCCTGAGCGGTGCGGACTCCGAATGCCCTATTACTTGCGGATCCTTGGCGGGTTCGTTGGAGACAAAATCGGCAGTCCTTATGCGTCCGCCACGGTCAATATCGGCAGCCCCTCCGGTCACTTCGAAGCCCTGGGAGCGGAGGTAATTGCAGAAGTAGTACGCGCAGGTAAGCGCACCGAACTTGTTGGCAAAATGCTCCGTCTTGGGGTTGCGGTCCACGGCGAAAGTGCCGCGGAGCTCAGCGTACGGAGCCAGGTCCGTGGTGTAGAGATAGAGGCTGTTGCCCGTGCCCTCCAGGCCGGTGATGCCAAGGTTCGTATTGTGCATCCATGGGGTCTCGGGATATGCCTGGACGGCCTGGACCGGCTCTCCAGGGCTTGTTGCCGCCACCTGAAGGTCGATGGTGTTCTTGTAGAAACTCAGCGCCCCGGAACCGGTTCCGTAGTACGTTCCCACGTCCTCGTAGGTCCAGTCCCCGAACTCCAGATAGCCCTCCCAGAGCCTTGAATCGCCAATGATGCGGCCGTGGACGGCCTTGATTCCGGCCTTCAGGAGGATGCCGGTCCATTCACCGAAAGGAAGGCGGCCGAAGTCTTTTGCATCGGCACCCAAAGTGGGGTCTCCGCCGCCAATTATGTAGATGTCACCGTCCAGGATGCCGTCCGTGATTGTTCCGGTATAGCCAATGGCGGTCTTGAACGTGTAATCCGCACCAAGGGAATGAAGGGCGGTGCCGGTGGTGACCAGCTTCATGTTGGACGCGGGAATCATCCGCTGCTGCGGATTCCACTGCGCAATCTCTCCTCCGTCCATGTCTCTCACAGACACGCCCACCAATGCCCCGCTAAGGGCCGGATGGCGCGTAATGGTTTGGGTTATACTCTTTTGAAGCTGGTTTGGCTGCGCCGCTCCAATGGTCCAAACAAGGATGGCGGCAACCATTATAGCAAATCGTTTCATTTCCATATTTCTCTACATTGCAAAAATACTGCAAATTCCGCACAAAACTCAAAAAAACACTTGCGGATAAGAAAAAAAGTAGTACATTTGCAGTCCCAAATTGGGGCACATTGAGATATGGTGTAATGGTAGCACTACAGATTCTGGCTCTGTCAGTGAGGGTTCGAGTCCTTCTATCTCAACCAAAAATCAGCCTGTACCAAGCTGGTTTTTGTTTTGAATAAACGGTACGGCGGGGTAGCTCAGCTGGTTAGAGCGTCGGATTCATAATCCGGAGGTCGTGGGATCGTGACCCACTCCCGCTACGAGCGAAGCGAGTAGCTTCAAATAAACAGCAATATAAGTAAGTGTGGCAAGTACGAAGCCCCCTTACTAAACCAAAAAACTCACTATATACCCGTCGCTGATTCAGCGATGGTTTTTTGTTTATTGTTGTCACCTCAGAGCACGTTTGGGGCATGTATTGTAGCCCGGCATGACATTGAAGTCATCTCGCGCCACGTTTTGGGCGTTTTTCGCGCCTTGGCATATCAAAACAGTACCAATGAGCACGTTGATTTGGTAGATTTGTGCGCCAACAAGACATTCAGACACTGTCAAGCACGGTATGGGGCCGTTTTTGTGCTCCTGGGTGACGTACGTCACCTTTCAGGGCGGGGACCTGCGTCACTATACGCCCTGTAAGGCCGATTTGCGCTGCAGGTCCCCCCACTTTTTCCGGACCTGCGCCAAAACAATGGCAAATCCAAGAAACTCTATATATACCCGTCGCTGATTCAGCGATGGTTTTTTGTTTTTTTATATATTTGTAGTCATCAAATAGTTATGTCTTGAAACGCTTAGGTAATATCGTCTTGTCTGTGCTGTTGCTGATGTTTCCGCTTGCCCAAAAGACTGGGCGGGCACAGGCTCTACCTGATTCGCTGCTGATGCGTTTCGAGTCTTATTCTGCCTGGCGCTCCCCAGAAAAGGTGTATCTGCATTACGACCGAAGCTGCTACACTGCCGGGGAAACCATATGGTTCCGGGGCTGGGTTCAGGAGGCATCGGCCCTGTCACTTCTCCCTCCAAGCAACTTCCTTTATGCCGAAGTGCTTGACCAGCGCGGCGAGGTTGTGGTCAGGGTGAAAATCAAGCAGACGAACGATGCCTTCCCGGGATGCATAGAGCTGCCGGACAATCTGGAAACGGGATTCTACACCATCAGGGCCTATACGCTTTGGCAGCTTAACAGCCCAGACGATTATCTTTTCAACGACAGAATCCGTATCATCGGCGGCAAAAAAAAGGAAGACTCTCCCAAATCATCGTCTTCCGACATTGCAATCAGCTTCTGGCCGGAAAGCGGCCGGTATTTTGCCGGGCAGAGTTCGGTAATAGGTTTCAAAGTGGTGGACAATCTTGGCAGGAGCGTGGATTTCAGCGGTTTTCTTGTAAGTGACGATGGCGAAACCCTGGAACCGGTTCTCACCGTTCATGACGGCATGGGGGCCTTCTCCTTCATGCCAGAGAAGGGCAAGACGTACAGCATAACGGATGCTTCCGGCAAGAAATACCCTCTGCCGCCGTCCTCCCAGGAAGGGGCCCTGCTACAGCTCCATATCCGCCAGGGCCGATACTATATCAGCGCCCTGGGCTATGGAGGCGGAGCGGCAAGCCTCCTGGTCCGCGATGCCGCCGAGCTTCGGCCAGTCTCAAATATCGACCTTGACGGCAAGGTGTCGACCTTCGTGATTGACAATTCTTTTTTCCGCCCGGGCATCAATCACTTCCTGATAGTTGATTCCGGGGGACAGATAATGGCCGAAAGGCTTTTCTTTGTCCGCGACACCCAAGCGCCCCTTTGCAAGCTGGAGATGACGTCTTTCCTTCCTACGCCAAGGGCGCTTACAGAAGCCGTCGTTTCCCTGAATAAACCCGACGGGACTCCGCTTGACGGGGACTGTTCGGTATCAATCGTCAGAGGAACGCTCAAGAACTGGCAGCAAAGTGACGGAATAGCCTCTTACATGGGCTTGAGCAGCGAACTGAAAGGCAATATCAACAAACCGTATTATTATTTCGACCCCGATATCCCCGAGAAGGAGAGAGACGCCGCACTGGACCTCCTTATGATGATTCAGGGCTGGCGCTATTACGATTTGGAAAAAATAGCAGGTAGAGGAGACTTCAAAATCAGGCACCGCAGGGAACTGGCTCAGGAGTTACGGGGAACCGTTTCGGGCGGACGCTCTTCCAAAATCCCGGAGAACTATACCTTTACCTTCATGATTCCCAATCAGAAAATGATGCATTATCTGAAGGTCGAAAGGGGCAGGTATTTCATCATCGACAGCCTCGATTTCCAGGAGAATACCGAGATGCTGATAAATATCGGCAAACTGCCCAGGGGAAAGCGCTATTTCCCCAATTGGGACGGCGATCCCGTTGCGGGTTCACATATTTACAAGCCGGCCCCCGGCTATTCGGCTGAAACAAGACTGGCGTCGCCCACCAAGAACGATTTGGCCCCTGGCGATACTTTGCAGGCGGCTATTATTACAGCGTCTTATGGAGATGACGACGTACTGGTCTTCGGCAGAAGTTACCGGGAGGATCTTACCACATACAAGGAGTGGACTCTGATAGAGTACCTTAACGTCACAAAGCCCATGTTCGAGTATGACGGCGATAATATGTACAACCGCAACAGGCGAAGAAGCACATCGTTTTCCGATGAGTCTGACAGTGATTTCGGGGCCGATGAAGAAGATGACGACAGAGGAAGGGTGAGACTCATCGTGGAAGACAATGAGGAAGCCTGGTGGAGTTATGACCAGGTCCGTCTTGAGGATCTTCGTACGCTGAGTATCGCCACGCAGGCCGATCCCGTTTATGGCGGCGACGGCGGCGTTGTATATATCACTCTGAAGCCCGGAGGCTTACACCGCTATTACGACCGCGACCCTTCGCTGCTGTATTTTGTTCCTCTGGGCTATCAGGTTCCGCGATACTTTGAATCTCCGCGTTACGACCGGGGAGAAGATTACGGATATGACACCCGCAACACAATCCTGTGGGCCCCCGAAGTGGTTATTGACGGCGGACGTGCCACAATTGAATTCTGCAACAGCGACATTCCGGACTTCCCCTACGTTATCCGCATCGAGGGCATGGCCGCCGACGGCCGCCCCTTCTCCCGCCACTGCATCGTCAATCCGGAATAACCATCACCACGTTTTGGGCGGTTTTCTTGCCCCTTGGGTGACGTACGTCACCTTTCAGGGCGGGGACCTGCGTCACTATACGGCCCCAGAGGCCGATTTGCGCTGCAGGTCCCCCCACTTTTTCCGGACCTACGCCAAAACTAGTTCAGGGAGGGTGGGCTACTACCAGCCGCCGGGGCCGCCGCCGGAACTGCTGGTATAAGTACTGAGGGAAACCGACTTTCTGCCGTGATATCAAAAAGGTTTACTCAATGCTTACTAATTCCTTATCTTTACCATACTTGCAAGACCACTGTTCCGCATTTGTCGCGAATATCTGGCCTGCAAAGGGAACAGGTGTAACGGATTGTCAATAGGAAGGCTGACGGGCGTTGAGCCATTGACGGAAGGCCGGACGATACAGTTCGCTCACAGGGAGAGTAACCTGGCCGTCAATGCAGACTGTCAAAGCTGTTGCTTCACTGATATGCTTCAAGGCCGCTATGTAGGAACGATGAATACGCATGAATAGGTCCGAGGGCAACTCGTCGGCCAGTTTTTTCAAGCTGTACAGCAAGATTACGGGCTCTGCGCCTCGTGAAAGGTGAATCTTCACGTATTCGCTCAGGCTTTCTACATACAGGACATTATCTAGCTCCAAGGCGATTGTTTTCGTGCCCGATTTAAGATAGAAAGGCTGTTTTGCCAAAGTGGCGCTGCGCATTTCAGCAACGCGGGTAAGTTTTTCGACCGAGCGGCGGAATTCCTCCAGGCTGAACGGCTTAAGTAGATAGTCAACGGCATTGACTCTGAAGCCCTCGAGCGCAAACTCGGCATAAGCGGTAGTGAAAACAACCAGTGGCGGATTATCCAGCGAGCGCACAAAATCCAATCCGGAAATATCCGGCATGTTAATATCCACGAAAAGAGCGTCGGCCTCTTTCAGGTAATTCCGCGCAGACGATGCCGATGTGCAAGCCGCCAGAACGTCAATGCCAGGCACCTTCGAAGCATACATTTCGAGCTGACGCAGCGCCAGCGGCTCATCGTCTATGAATACGGCATTCAGCATGTTGAGGGGATTATTAACAGAACCTCATATGATTCCGCGGCGTTGTCAATGTGCAGGGTATAGTTCTCTCCGTACTGAAGCTCAAGGCGTTTATGTACGTTTTCAAGGCCCAGTCCGTGTTGGACGGTTCCTTGAGAAGGATGTCGGCTGTTTTTACACCGGAAGATTATCTTGTCCTTTTCCAGAGCCACTTTTATGTGCACATAGGAGTGTGATTCATAACTGATTCCGTGTTTGAATGCATTTTCTGCGAAGGACGCCATGACAAGTGGCGGAACCACGGCCGTATAACAGGACTCAGGCACATCCAGCTGTATGTCCACAGAGTCCGGATACCGTAATTTCATGAGGGAGACATAATGACTTAGATAATCGAGCTCCTTCGACAGTGGTATCACGGGCGCATTTCCGTCATACAGTACGATGCGCATCAGCTTTGAGAACTCTTCTACGGCCGTTTTCGCAGATTCCGGATCAATATCCACCAAAGCGTGGATATTATTTAGGGTATTCATGAAGAAATGCGGATTAATCTGATACCGGAGCGCTTCGAGCTGCCCTGCCAGATTCTCTGCACGCATGGCTTCCAGTCTGCGGTGCTCCCTCTCTCCATGAAAAAAAGATTTGATGCCAAGGTCGGCCGCAATAATCAGAACGCCAATAATAAAGTGCATTACTTGTGGCCTCAGTGGCCTATGGCCATCCATTGGCGGCTCTCTGGGCTTACCCGGAGGCGGTTGCCAATCCATCCCTGGTTCAAATAATGGAGGCAATTGCTCGTGGGGCATAACTCTGAACTTAAAACACCACAAGCCGAAAAGGCCCAGAATCAGGGCGACACACAAAAAATACCAAACGCGCGGTTTACTTTCCAGAAGCGGATACGCTGCCAGATGGTGTGCCAGAAACAGAACAAGAAAAGGAAGTATCGCGAGCCAGCCCCGCCATACCTCATTTGTCGCAAATACTGCATCCCGGTCCGAGATATAGTAATACCCCAGCATCAGCGGCACTGTCGCAAATATAAGCGCCCACAATAACGTGTACAGCAATATTTCTCGTTTCTTCAGAACATCCATACCCGCAAAAATACACATTTTTATGGATTTTATTGATATAGGTTGACCGAGTAAAAACCAAACTTTATCATAATGTGGGGTTTCGCTGAAAAAATAGCCGGTTTCGCTGAAAACCATCGGCGGGGCACATTTAAAGGCGAGATTTTTGGTATTTTTGAATGCAAATGTATTTTTAAACCGTAACCGTTATGAAGAAGAGAGAATTGTTTGTACTTGGCATCATTGTCATTGCATGCGGGTGCTCAAAGGAGAATCTCTGGGGCTCTGAGGAGTCGTCCACTTCGGGTGTCAGCGGGAGCACTACCGTGGAAACCGTAATAGACAGCGAAGATCTCATTGCCAACACTACATTTGCACGCACTATTACCATCACTTTCTCTGACAGCGACGGTGCTTCTGTAAGCGGAGACGAAAACGGAATCGTGAGCATTGATGGCAATGCCGTTACCGTGAACAACACCTCAACCACTGAGAAAGTACAGTATGTACTGACCGGCTCCACCACAAACGGCTACCTTAAGATTTATTCCAACAACAAGCAGGCACTGGTCCTTGACGGCGTTTCCATCACGAATCCCGGCGGCGCCGCCATCAACAACCAAGGCAAAAAACGCTGCTTCGTAGTAGTGAACGGCACAAACACCCTTGCCGACGGAAGTTCCTACAACACTCCCGAAGATGAGGATGAAAAAGCTGCTTTCTTCTCCGAAGGCCAGCTGATTTTCAGCGGAGAGGGTTCCCTCACCATCACGGCGAAGGGCAAGTCCGGCCTTACCTCCGACGACTACATCCACTTCCTTGGCACCCAGACCGTGAATGTGAGTTCATCTGCAGGGCACGGAATCCGCGGCAAGGACTTCATCATGGTCACCGACGGAACCATCTCCTCGGAGGTAAGCGCCGCCATGAAGAAGGGCATGAGCTCTGACAGTCTTGTTGTCTTCAATGGCGGCAGCACCGCCATCAAGGTCACAGGCGGCACCGCCTATGACAGCGACGACCAGGAGTACAAATCCAGCGCCGGCATCAAGGCCGACCAGCTCCTTGTCATGAACGACGGCACCCTCACCATCACGAACTCCGGCCAGGGCGGCAAGGGCATCAGTTGCGACGGGCCGGCATATTTTCAGGGCGGAACGGTCTCCGTAACCGTTACCGGCAGCAATTACGGCAGCTCTTCCGGCAGCGGACGTCCCGGCGGATGGGGCGGCGGCAGCTCCTCCTCTTCCGACAGCAGCAAGAGCGCAAAGGGAATCAAGATCGACGGAAACATCTACATCAGCGGCGGAGACATCTATGCCTATGCCAAAAACCATGAGGCAATTGAGTCCAAGGCCCAGATCCAAATCACCGGAGGTACCGTATATGCCCAGTCAAGCGACGATGCCATCAATTCCAAGGGCAACATGGCCATAACCGGCGGACACGTCTGCGCCTATTCTACAGGCAATGACGGCATCGACACCAACGGCAACTGCTACATAGAAGGCGGCGTGGTCTATGCCATCGGCTGCGGCAGCCCAGAAGTTGCCGTCGATGCAAACACCGAAGGCGGCTACAAGCTCTATGTGAACGGCGGCATCCTGTTCGCCATAGGCGGTCTCGAAGGCGGCTCCGTCCTGAGCCAGGCCTGCTACAGCACCTCCTGGAGCAAGAACAACTGGTATGCCCTGACGGCCGATGGCGAAACCTACTGCTTCAAGTCTCCCTCCAGCGGCGGTTCCGGTCTTGTGGTGTCTGCCGCATCCAAACCCACCGTATTCACCGGCGTAACACCGGAAGGCGGCACAACGGAATTCAACGGCATGGGCGTCTTCGGAGGCTCGGCCAACGGCGGTTCTCAAGTTACAATTTCATCCTATAGCAGCGGAAGCGGCATGGGCGGCGGTACGCCGGGCGGCGGCTTTGGCGGCTGGGGATGGTAAACAATAAAAACACTGCGTTATGAAAAAGATATTTTACATGGCGGTTTTGCCGCTGCTGCTACTGGCCGGGGCCTGCGCCAAGGAGGACATCCTTGACGGGGCCGACACCACAGTAACCCTTACCGACCCCGCCCTCGAATGGAGCGCATCGTCAGCTGAGGCTACTATCGGAAGCAGTTCGTATTCGTTCCCGACACTCAGTAACGACTACAGCGTGAGCGTAAGCTACTCATCCTCCGACACCAATGTGGCCACCATAGACAGTGACGGCAACATAACTCTGGTGGCGGCCGGTACCACGGCCATTACGGCATCATCGGCAGCGACTGCAAAGTACAGCGCCTCAAGCGCCTCCTTCGCCCTCACGGTTTACAAATCAGAGGACGGAATCTCCTGGAGCGCAAGCACTTGCACTGTTAACATAGACGATGACAACCCCGTTTATCCCACACTTAACAATCCCGGAAGCCAGACCATCACCTATTCATCCAGCAACTCCCTTGTAGCATCCATAAACGCATCCACCGGAGCCATCACCCTGGTTGAAGAAGGCGACGTCACCATCACGGCCACGGCCGCGGCCAACGATGCATACGAGGCGTCTTCGGCATCCTACACCCTCACCATCGAGGGGAATCTGGGGAAGGCGGGATTATCCTGGAGCGCAGAAACTTACTCCGCAACTCTTGGATCGACGGACAACACCTATCCCACTCTTACCAATCCCAACAGCCTCACGGTCAGCTATTCCTCGAGTGACACTTCCGTGGCCACCATAGACTCTGACGGCAATATAACACTGGTCGCGGCGGGATCCACAACCATCATAGCCCAGACAGAGGCCGATGACACCTTTGCCGCCGGCAGTGCCGCCTACACCCTTAAGGTAGTAAAGCAGACAATCACTCTTTCCTGGAGCGAAAGCACCTTCAAGGCCATACTCGAAGAGGAAAACACCTTCCCCACCCTGACCACGGACCCCGAAGGACTTAGCGTCAGCTACACTTCAAGCAACGAAAGCGTAGCCACGATAAGCTCCGACGGAAACATCACTCTCGTAGCGGTCGGCTCCACCACCATATCGGCAATATTCGACGGTACAGATATCTACAAGGCGGCTTCTGCGACATATTCTCTTACGGTTGCAAGCGGAACAGACACCGGCGCAGGCACTTACACCTATGACTCCACAGGCGACACCTCCTCCGACGACGACATCTCCAACACCACTTTCACCCGCATGATTACGGTCACGTATTCCGGAACCACCGCAACTGTGGAGGGGGACTATTACGGCTATGCCTCGGTAAGCGGTGCCGATGTTACCGTGAACAATACCGGAAATAACGAAAACATCGTCTATAAACTGACCGGAGCCACCACCAGCGGCTCTTTCAAGCTGTATTCCTCGAAGAAACAGGCCATCCTGCTTTCCGGAGTTTCCATCACCAACCCTTACGGCGCCGCCATCAACAACCAAAGCGGTAAACGCACCTTCGTTATGGTGGAAGGCAGCAACTACCTGTACGACAGTTCATCGGCAGCATACAGCGCCAGCAACGAGGACATGAAAGCGGTATTCTTCTCTGAAGGACAGCTTATCTTCTCCGGAAGCGGGATCCTCACCGTTGAGGCAAAGAACAAGCAGGAAAAGTCCTGCATCGCTTCCGACGATTACGTCCGCATCATGGACTGCCCTACCCTCAAGCTCACCTCAAGCAGCACAACTGCCGGCCACGGTATCAGGGGCAAGGAATACGTACAGCTCTCAAGCGGAACTACGAATATCTCTTCGGCCGCATCAAAGAAAAAGGGCATCACCTCCGAGGATTACGTTCTGGTAGAGGGTGGAACCCACAACATAACCATCACGGGTTCTGCCGCTTACGATTCTGAAGATGCCGAATACAAAGGCACTGCCGGCATCAAGGCCGACAATTACTTCGGCATGACCGGCGGCACCGTGACCATTACCAACTCCGGTACCGGCGGCAAGGGCATCCGTGCCGGCAGCTACAGCTACGTCGAGGACAACAGCACTGCCATCTCCGACAGTTACATGACCGGAGGAACCCTGAAGGTTACCACCACCGGCAGCGAGCACACCACCGGCGATGTCTCCACAAAGGCCATCAAGATTGGATACAAGGAGAAATCCGGCAACAGCTACGTCTATGGCGGCAACCTCAAAATAAACGGAGGAACCATCATTGCCAGCTGCTCTAAGAGCGAAACCATCGAGGCCAAAGGAACACTCACCATCTCCGGAGGCGAGATTTATTCCACCTCCAGTGCCGATGACGCCATCAACAGCTACGGCAACCTTACCATCTCCGGCGGATATGTTTACACTTATACCACAAAGGGCGACTCCATCGATGCCAACGGCAATCTGACCCTGTCCGGAGGCTACGTATTTGCCGTCACCACTGCCGGCAGCCCCGAAGTCGCACTTGACGCCAATACCGAAGGCGGCTACAAACTGTACATCAACAGCGGAGCGACCGTAGTTGCATACGGCGGCCTGGAAAGCGGCTACTCTGCTTCACAGACCGTATATACCATGAGCGGCACCGCAGGCTCCTGGAACGCTCTCTACAACGGCAGTTCCTTCATTGCCGCCTTCAAGGCTCCTTCCGGCATATCTTCGTTCTCGGTAAGCGCTCCCTCGCTTTCCAGCGGCTATAAGGGAGTAAGCGTAGGCTCTACCACCTACTGCAACGGCATCTGGGCCACATCCGGCATCTCCGGCGGCACGGCGGTAAGCCTTAGCAACTACTCCGGCGGCGGCAACCAGGGCGGCGGTCCCGGCGGTAACCAGGGCGGTGGCCCGGGCAGCGGAGGACGCAGTCGGTAATCTGACTACTATTCTTATCTTTGTATCTTATGAAAAAGATTGTCCTTATAGCACTTGCTTCCCTGCTGCTCATTCCCGCAGCAGGGGCGCAGGATGCGCAGAAAAAAATCAATAAGAAGAACCTCGTCATCAAGGAGTGGAACACTGATCCCAAGGGCGGCAACAAGGTTCTTGACCATGTCACTACCTACAGTTCCGAGGGCAAGAAAATCGAGGAAATCGAGTACAATTCCGAAGGACAGAAATGGCGCAAGCGCTTTGAGTACGGGGCCGGCGAGAAAGTCTCCAAGGAGTACGTGTACGACGGCAAGAACCGCCTGCAGACATACAAGACCTTCGAGTACAACGAATTCTCCCGTAAAAAGGTGCAGTACACTTACAACGCCAAGGGAAAGCTTATTTCGGTAAAGCATTACGAGTACATTGCGCAAGATGCCGGACAGTAGCCACATATCGTTTGACAAGGCTCTTGAAGCTCTTGGAAGCGTGACTCTTGAGGAAATGGACGCGGTAAAGCTCATGAACCGCATAGACTCCAAGTATCTCACAAACGAGGCCACACTGGTCAAGATACTTGAAGATGCCGCGGCTTCCGGCTACCGGGCCCTCTCGGTTGACGGCAAAAAGATAAGCGGCTACAACTCAGTTTATTACGACACCCCGGCGCTTCGCATGTACTATGACCACCGCAACAAGCACCTGGTGCGCCAGAAAGTGAGGACCCGTGCCTACCTTGAATCCGGCCAGGCCTTCCTGGAAATCAAGCGCAAGAACAACAAGGGCCGAACCAAGAAGAAAAGAACGGAAATTCCCATCGGCGAGCTCATGGACTTCAGGGCCGACGACACTGCCGTCAGCTACCTCGCCAAGCACTCCTGGTTCACCGTGGCCGATGTCTCCCCGGTCCTTGCCACAAAGTTCCGTCGCATAACCCTGGTGAACCCCGCAATGACCGAAAGGCTCACCATCGACACAGCGCTGAACTTCGAGAATTACAGGACAGGCAAGGGCGCTTCGCTGGAAGACACCGTGATCATCGAACTCAAGCAGGACGGGCGCGCCGCCTCGCAGATGAAGGGCATACTGCTGGACCACAGGGTGAAGCCCACCCGCGTGAGCAAATACTGCGTCGCACTCACCCTTACGGACCCGTCGGCCAGGGCCGGGAGGTTCAACCTCAAGGTAAGGGCAATTGAAAAAACCATCGGCAAAAAACTAAAAGCTTATGATATTGAATAACATCTTCCGCTTCGTGCAAGACGACCTTGCATCCTTTGGCAACGTGGACGCAGGAGACGACCTCCTCTACGATGTCCAGACCATCACCGACGCCATGATGACAACCGCCCAGAAGATAGGCGAACTTGGAATCCGTTTCGCCATCAACCTCCTGGTATGCTGGCTCCTGGTGCACTTCTTCTATTACAAAAAGAGCAAGAGGCGCGACTACTACTTCACCTTCATCCTCTTCTCGTCGGCAATGCTCACGCTGCTGTACATCATGGGCAACGTTGAGGTTGGAGTGGGCCTTACGCTGGGCCTGTTCGCCATTTTCGGGGTTATCCGCTACCGTACGGAGACCGTGCCCATCAGGGAGATGACGTACCTGTTCGTCATCATCGCCCTTGCCGCCGTGAACGGCCTTGCCCCGCTGTACCGGATTGCAGACCTTGCAACGGCCCCGCACTATGTTCTAAGCTGGGGTAACGTTGGCGTGATGGCGCTCGTGAACACCCTCATCGTGCTCCTTATCTGGGTACTTGAGAGCGAAAGCCTTGTCAAGCACACCACCACCAAACTGGTCCTCTACGACAGGGTTGAACTCATCGTCCCCGAAAAGCGCGCAGAACTCATCGAAGACCTGGAAAAGAGGCTGGGCGTAAAAGTTGACAATGTGGAAATAGGTCATGTGGACTTCCTCAAGGACTCCGCCTTCATTAAAGTTTATTACCGCCTTGGCAAGGGTGAAGCCAATTCAGTGAACACCGTCACCAGGGCAAAAGATTATGTAGGATGAAAAAGTTAGCCATATTAGCCGCACTGCTGCTCCCCCTTGCGGCCGGAGCGCAGGAATTCGGAGCCCGCACATCCGTGGGTGCCGACTACAAAATCAAGAAGGGGCTTCACCTTGGCGTGGAAGAAGAGTTACGCGTTTGCGACGGCACGCTTGACAACCTTCGCACAACCCTGGATCTTTCATACAAGATCAACAAGAACTTCAAGCTGGGAGGAGGGTATACTCTTATCAATCCATGGAAAGTAAGCGACGAGTTCACCGGTTTCAACAATCCGCGTCACCGCCTGTTTCTCACCGCCACCGGCTCATACAGGGTAGGAGACCTGCAGTTCTCCCTCAAGGAAAAACTCCAGTATACCCACAGGACTGGAGACAGCCTCAACGTCTACCAGACCAACCCCAACGCCCTTGCCCTGAAATCGCGCATCGGCGTCAAGTACAAGGGCTTCTCCAACTGGGAACCCTTTGCCTACTTCGAGCTCAGGACCGCCCTCAACGACCCCTGGGGCGAAGTTTCCGGCACCCTGCAGTACACCAGCAATGACAGGGCCTACTACACCTACACCCATACCGGCTACACCCACGTCTACAACAACAGGTACCGCTTCAACATAGGAACAGACTGGTCTCCTTCGAAGAAACACAACTTCACCTTCGGAATTCTTGCCGATTACTGCACAGAATACGAAATCGACACCAACAGTCCCGCCAACTGGGAGGAGAAGGGCGTAAGACTCTTTACGGAAACCACGGGATGGACAGATACCTTCCGGCTCATTTTATGCCTTGGATATCAGTATAAGTTCTGATTTTCCACAAGCGCACTCGCCCAAACTGCACAGCCTTCTTCCCGGCCCACGAAACCAAGGTGCTCGGTTGTCGTGGCCTTCACGGAAACGCGGTCCTGCGTGACGCCCAGGATTCCGGCAAGGCATTCACGCATTGCCGCAATATGCGGGGCCAGTTTGGGCAGTTGGAGCGCTATTGTCACATCTACGTTTCCTACTTTGTAGCCTTTTTCGTGCACAAGGGCAACCACCTTTTCAAGGAGGATTTTGCTGTCGATGCCCTTCCACTCGTCCGAGGTGTCCGGGAACAAGTGGCCGATATCCCCAAGCGCAAGGCATCCAAGAAGGGCGTCGCAAAGGGCGTGGATTGCAACATCGCCGTCCGAGTGAGCCACAAAGCCGTTTTCTGAAGGGATTTTTATTCCGCCCAGCCACATCGGCAGGCCGGGGGCCAAAGCGTGCACGTCAAAGCCGTTTCCGGTTCTATAATCCATATAAGTACAGTTTTTGCAAAGATAGCTAAAAACATGTAACTTTGTCATTATGAAAAACGACTTCTCATCGGACAACCTTACAGAGTATCAGCAGCACTATAACGAAGATGGCTACTGGAAGAAACTCGGCAAAATAGCCCGCAAGGTTGGTATAAAGATGGTTTATTACTCGCTTGTGCTGTATGAAGTCCTCATGGACAAGGCCACTCCGGCCAAGTACAGGGCCGTCATAGCCGGCGCCCTTGGCTACTTCATCCTCCCTGCCGACATCCTCCCGGACCTCATCCCCGCCATCGGTTATGCCGATGACTGGGCCGCCCTTCTTGCCGCGGTAGTGTATGTTTCAAAGGCCGTTACGCCGGAAATCAAGGAGCGGGCAAAGTCCCGTCTGACCAAATGGTTCGGCCCCATTTCAGATCAGGAACTGGGAGATTTGAGATAGATGCTTACAATTCATTTTTAATTTTTTAAAAAAGTCTTGTCTCTCTCAAAAATAAGGGTTACATTTGCACTCGTTACTGGAGAACAACTCTTTAATTTTATAGTATCATGAAGAAAGTATTTATGTCCGTGGCCATCGTAGTCGCCATGATCGCTGCAGTTTCCTGCGGTAACAACAACAAGAAGGCTGAAAAGGCTGCAGAACCCGCTAAGGAGTGCTGCGAAGAAAAGGATCCCGTTAAGGAAGCCGCCAAGGAAGCTGGCGATGCCATCAAGGACGCCGCTACCCAGAAGGTCGTCGAAGGCATCAACGCTGCCGGTGACAAGGCTGTCGAGGCTATCAAGGAGTAAGTTTTTGCTTCTCCAAGACAAGAGTCCTGCGGTTTTCCGCGGGACTTTTTTTATATTTGTAGAGTTATAATGTCAATGCTATGGCAAGTGCAAAGTCAAAGACGGTGTTCTTCTGTTCCAACTGCGGGAACGAGTATTCAAAATGGATGGGCCGCTGCCCTGCCTGTGGGGAGTGGAACACCATGGTCGAGAAGGAAGTTGTGACGGGGAAACGCCCCGTGGCGGCGTCTGTTCCGGGTGCCGGGCGGAAGCCCATGCCGCTCAAGGACGTGTCAACCACGGCGGAGGACAGGGTGTCCCTAGGTTCCGCGGAGGTGGACCGGCTGCTTGGCGGAGGTATCGTCAAGGGCTCGCTGGTGCTAATGGGCGGAGAGCCGGGCATTGGCAAAAGCACGCTATCCCTGCAGCTGCCGCTTGGCCGGCCGGAGCTGAAGACTCTGTACGTCACCGGTGAGGAAAGCGTGAAGCAGGTGAAGATGAGGGCGGACAGGCTTGGAGGAGATGCTTCAAATTGCCTCATCTATAGCGAAACGGACATGGACGCCATTATCCGCGAGGCGGACAGCGTGTCCCCGGACCTTCTCATAGTGGATTCAGTGCAGACAATGTACTGCCCCGGCGTGGAGTCCACCGCCGGCAGTGTGAGCCAGATAAAGGAAGTTGCAGCCGCGCTTCTCCGCTTTGCAAAGGGTTCCGGCATTCCTGTGATTCTTATTGGTCATATTACCAAAGAAGGCACAATTGCGGGACCAAAGATACTTGAACATATTGTAGACGTAGTTCTGCAGTTTGAAGGTGAAAACCGAGGAGCGTACCGCGTGCTGCGGAGCATCAAGAACAGGTTCGGCTCAACATCTGAACTGGCCGTGTTTGAGATGACCGGAACCGGCCTTCGCGAGGTTGAGAACCCGTCGGAGATGCTCATCCCCATGCATGAAGAGGGGTTGTCAGGGACCGCGGTCTGCGCCATGCTGGACGGCAACAGGCCGTTCCTCTTCGAGGTGCAGGCACTGGTATCATCGGCAGTCTATGGAACGGCGCAGAGAAGCGCAACGGGTTTCGATGTCCGGCGCCTCAACATGCTCCTCGCGGTCCTTGAACGCCGCGCCGGCTTCAAACTTGGCCAGAAGGACGTGTTCCTGAACATGGCCGGCGGCCTCCGCATCACGGACCCCGCCTGCGACCTCGCCGTCATAGGCGCTGTGCTCTCCTCCAACTTCGACTACTGCATACCCTCTGACGTCTGCTTCGCCGGAGAGGTGGGCCTCAGCGGCGAAATCCGCCCCGTCTCCCAGGCCTCCCGCCGCGCCGTCGAAGCCGCCCGCCTTGGCTTCAAAAAGATTTTCGTGAGCTCCTACACCCACTTTGACACCAAACCCCAGGGTATCGAACTGGTAAAAGTCGCCGACATCCCCGCCCTTGTCCGCGCGCTATTCAAATAAAAATTGCTATCTTTGTGGCGATTTAATACAGATTGATATAAATCTTAGAGACATTAAGAAAGGACGTAAAGAATTGTAATCTTTCGTGTCTCGATATAAACAAGAAACAGCGGCCGGATGACCGCTGTTTCTTATTTTTTCAACCGGCTTATCAGTTCATCTCCAAGCGCTTCTTTGGCTTTGATATGGTCAAGGACTGCTATTACGAACGCATTGGACTCGAAATCGCCACGGACCTGTTCAAAGTCCTGCTCTTTCTCCTCTTTGGTGCCATCGGCGCCGAACCCGGTCATGGAGGCCAGATTGAATTCCTTGCGTGCGTCCTCGTACAATATCTTATCCAGGCCTATGACGGCGTCTTTCCACATCTCCACAATAGATATCACCTCTGCGGCGGTTATAGTATCCAGGTCAATACCAAAGATCTCTTTGTACACCCCACGGGCCCATGTCCATTCGTAGGTATAGTAGTTCGCATGAATCAAGGAGAACTGGGCGTTGACTTCATCAACAGAAGAGAATACCCCCTCCTCTATACGGTCCATCAATTCTTCGACGACCGCTTTAGGGGCTATCATTCCGCTCAAATCCACCCAATAACCTGTACCTTTTGGAGTGTCCGGGGCAAGGGATGCGCGAATCTGCTGGTCAGAAGCACCTGCAGGAAGGTTTTCAAGACGCTTGATGATAGAATTGCCCAGGAATTTGATGATTGCCGTCCTGTATAGACGCAGACCATTCTGAAGGGAACCGTTCTTGATTTTGGTGCTGTGATATGAATAGACATCCGACAGCTCACCGGAAGAATACTGCAGGTTTTTTAGCAATTGTATCCCTTTTATCATTTTTTGAACCGTAAAGGGACTCAACAGGTTGTAGTTGATATTGTCAAGCTTGTCGGGGTCACGGCGGCCGTCGCGCTTGGGCCATTTCTGGGCATCTCTGATTGTTCCTACACTCCTAAGATTCACTGCAGGCGCCAGATAAGTAGTATTCTGCTGCTCGATAAGGTATGAAAACGGGAGATTGGTTGTGTCCGAGTGAGTTACGTGCCTACCCATCACCAGAGAAAACGCACCCACACGCGAAGGCCACAGGATGTAGGAGTCCGATGCCGTCTTGGCGCCACGCTCCAGGATTCCCTGGTGGATAGGACCGAGTTTATAAAGGTGGTTGCTCTGATTGGAACCGCTTCCGGCATTCATGAAAGAAAACATCCCGGCAATGAGCAGGGTACTCTTGTGATGGGTTACAGTGAACGGTCCCGCAAAGATTGCGCACGCTTCCCCGTTCTCGCCTTGACAATTGGAGAAGAACAGCGAATCGGTTGCGCTGTAACCATGCCCGAAATGGCAACTCTGTCCTATAAAGCACTTTCCGATAGTGGTGTTGTCCTCCACCGAAGAGCCGCTGCAGATGATGAAATCGTCCGCAATGACGCCATGGCCTATGCAGACCGGGGCGGAAGCATTGCTGATAACCGTTCCGTTCCTGAGCCGGCTCGCGCCGCTCACAACGGCATGGTCACCGATACATACTCCATTTATGTATCGCGTATTGCGGATTGTGACGTGTGAGCCTATCCTTCCGGTACGGCTCTTCTTCTGGGCGGCATACTTGTCTGCCAGGTTGTTTAGGCAGGAAATAACCCCCGGACGATGCCTGTACATCGTGAGTATGTAAGCCACCTGGGCGCTTAGACGTTCGTAAATACGTACTTCGCGCCCACCCGTCTCGTTCATGACGGACACTTCAACGCCGTTCCCAAAAGCGCAATCCCCTTCAACGTACATCAGGTCCACATTCTCAATCAACGTCTCCTCCCCTATATCATAATTTGAAATATAGTTG
>JAILJO010000055.1 GCA_024694675.1 Bacteroidales bacterium
TACCTCCTTGAACTGTCCGGAAGATACGACGGTACTTCCCGTTTCCAGAAGGGTCACCAGTGGGGCTTCTTCCCGTCCGCATCCCTGGGCTGGAGAATCTCCGAGGAACCGTTCTTCCGTCCTGCCAAGAGTTTTGTGGACAACTTCAAGTTCCGCCTCTCCTACGGTAACCTTGGCAACCAGGTGGTGCGTACATCGTCCGGAGCGCAGAACTACTATGCATATCTCCGCAAGATTTCCATCAATGACTTTGAAGGCTATTCCTTCGGTGAAGGAACCACCATGGGCAAGTATGCAACCCTTGGCGCTCCCGTGGATGCCAACCTTACATGGGAAACGGCGGAGCAGTACAACGCCGGCGTGGATTTCGCGGCTCTGAAGAACCGCCTCACGTTCACCGGTGAAATCTATCGCAGAAACACCCTGAACATGCTCACGGCCGGTCCTGACCTGCCTGCCATTTACGGTGCAAGTTCGCCTCAGACCAACGCCGCGGACCTCAAGACTACCGGTTACGAACTCTCCGTCAGCTGGAGAGACCAGTTCAACCTCTTTGGCCATCCCTTCGGATACGGCATCAGGGGCACCCTCAGTGACTACAAGTCTTACATTACCCGTTTCAACAATCCCACCAAGTCCCTCGCCATGTCCTACTACAAAGGCATGCGCATAGGAGAAATCTGGGGCTTCGAGGTGGACGGTCTCTTTGCCACCGACGAGGAAGCAAAAGACTACACCACCAATGTCCTGGACTGCAGCGGCTACATTTCCAGCCGTATGACCGGCGGCTTCCTGGCAGGTGACCTCCGTTTCGTGGACCAGGATAACGACGGCCATTACCAGATAGACGCCGACGGCCACTATGTCCTTGACGAAAACGACAACAGGATACTTCTCCCTGAAGACGAGTGGAGAGTGAACACCCTCAGCCTTGGCAGCAACACAGTGGACGATCCCGGTGACCGCAAGATCCTGGGCAACGCCCTTCCCAGCCTCCAGTACGGCGTAACCGTCAACTTCGATTATATGGGATTCGATGTAATGGCCTTCTTCCAGGGCACCGGTAACCATTACTGGTACCCCGCAGGCATGAACTACATGTTCTGGGGCCCTTACAGCTATCCTTATGTCTCCTTCCTGCAGCGTGACTTCATAGACCGCGTTTGGTCAGAGGAGAATCCGGACACTTATTTCCCTCGTCCCCGTGCATACTCTTCAACGGGCGGTGAGCTTTCCAAGGTGAACAGCCGCTACCTGCAGAACACGCGTTACCTTCGTTTCAAGAACCTGACCATAGGCTATACTCTTCCCGGCAAACTCACCGGAAAAGTCGGCCTTGAAAAGGTCCGCGTCTACTTCTCCGGAGAGAATCTGGAATACTGGTCACCTCTCAAGAAGTACACCAAGTACCTTGATCCTGAATCTGCCTACACCCGTGACACCGGCAGCTCCGCTGCGCAGGATCACATGAGCTATCCCTGGCAGAAGACCTACATGTTTGGCGTAGACATCACTTTCTAACGGATGGAGGACAAGAACATGAAAAAAATAGTATTATTCGCAATAGCAGCTCTCTGCCTCATTTCATGCGACAAATTCCTTGACAGGACGCCAAAGGCTACCCTGGCTACGGAGAACTACTTCCGTGACGAAACGGACCTCCAGCTGTTCTCCAACACCTTCTACAACAACCTGCTCCCCAAGGAACCTTATGAGGAGCAGAGTGACCATCTTGTATGTCTTAACCTCAGCGCGGTCATGCGTGGCGGAAACAACCGCACAGTGCCCAACTCCGGCGGCGGCTGGGGAAGCGGCAGCGGTGCGTGGGGAGACCTCCGCAAGATGAATACACTCCTTGAATACATAGACAAGTGCGAAGACAAGGACGCAGTGGTGAAATACACCGCTGTCACAAGATTCTTCCGCGCTTACTTCTATTTCAATATGATCAAGCGCTTCGGCGACGTTCCGTGGATTGACGAGCAGCTGGAAACAGACTCTGAGAACCTCTATCGTCCCCGCGACAGCCGCGAGGTCATCATGGACCACATGCTGGAAGACATTGACTACGCTATTGATAACCTTCCCGCCACGGTGAGCACATACCGCGTGAACCGCTGGACGGCACTGGCGCTCAAGGCCCGCTTCTGCCTGTTTGAAGGTACTTTCCGCAAGTACCACAACCCGGCGCAGTATCCTGAGATGTATATCGAACAGCTTCCTGACGACAGCCGCACTTCGGCCGACTATCTGAAGCTCGCCGCAGACGCCGCTGAGGAGATTATTAACGACGGCCCCTACAAGCTGGCACAGCTTGCAGATTACCGCCTTCTCTTCGCAAACGTAGACGCAAACAAGGATGAGTTCATCCTGGCCATCAAGAACGACCAGAGCCTCCAGATCTGCAACAACTCCACCGCTTTCGCAGTGATGTCAACCCAGGGCACACCGGGCTTCACCCGCAAGTTCATCGCCGGAGTCCTCATGGCGGACGGCACCCGCTTCACGGACCAGGCAGGCTGGGAGACCATGCAGTTCGCCCAGGAAATGCAGAACCGTGATCCCCGCCTTTCCGCCATCACGGTGGGAACAAACTGCGTGTGGCTTGGGGACGAGGCCGTATCGGCCCCCGACCTTGGTTGCAGCGTCACCGGTTACCAGGTGCAGAAATACGTCATGGACAAGACCCTCCCGGAATGGGGACGTGTGGACAAGGCGTATAACGACATCCCTGTCTTCCGCTATGCAGAGGTCCTTCTCAACTATGCGGAAGCCAAGGCTGAACTTGGTACTATTGACCAGCCTGATATTGACAATACAATCAATAAACTCCGCGACCGCGTTGGCATGACGGCCGGTCATCTTGACCTCACTGCTGCCAATACAACTCCTGACCCGTATCTCTCGGGTGAGGAATTCGGATATCAGCATGTCTCCGGCACCAATGCCGGCGTCATCCTGGAAATCCGCCGTGAGCGCGCCATAGAGCTTGCCATGGAAGGCTTCCGCCTCTCTGACCTCATCCGCTGGAGGGAAGGAAAATGCCTGGAACAGCCCATTTACGGCATGTATTTCCCCGGCGTTGGCAAGTATGACCTCACCGGGGACGGCAAGGCCGATATCAATATCTGGCAGGATACCGATCCCAAGAGCAAGGACGTCGTAGACTTCCAGCTTGGTGTTTCCACCGGCATAGAGCTCACGGAAACCAGCAAGGGATATGTATACCATCATAATAATATAGAACGGAGCTTTAACGAAGCCCGCGACTACTATTATCCTATCCCCACCAAGGAGCGTCAGCTGTATCATCAGAAAGGTGTGCTGCTGAAGCAGAACCCCGGCTGGGCAGACGGACTCAGCTATTAATTTTTAAGGGATTAGCATTATGAAAATCAACAATATACTTAAGTCAATAGCGGCAGTCGCAGCAGGTGTCCTTCTTGCGGGCTGCCAGCAGACAGAACAGGATACCGAGGCCCGTGCGGTAGCCGCCGGCGAGACATATCTTGTCTTCGAATCGCGCAATGCCGCGGAACAGGAAGTCCCTGTCTATGCGGACGGAGACTGGGCCGTTGACGTGGACAGCGAATGGATAGAAGTGTCTCCCATGACCGGAACCGGCATGGGGTCAATCACCGTGAAGGTGACGGACAACCTTGCCACCGGCGGTGTGGACAATCTTCCCCGTAAAGGTACGATTACCATCCAGGGAGGAACGGCGCTCCGCAATGCCGTCATTACCGTCTATCAGAATGGTGACACATATTTCGGCGTCAAGGAATATACCCTTGCGGAACTTGCAGATCTGGACGATGAAACCGTAGGCAAGCTCTCCAACATGGATGTGGTTGCCGTTACCAAGGGCGGTTTTATCCTGGAGCAAAGCGGTAAAAGGGTTTTTGTCCAGGGTGCACGCGAAGTCAAGGCCGGAGACGTGGTCTCCCTTAACGGTAAGAAGAAAACCATCTACGGCAATCCCGGATTCGAAGTGGATGAGGTTCAGGTCCTTCAGAGCAAGGAGATAGTTTATCCCACCGCTACTGACATGACCGCCCAGCT
The DNA here is from genome assembly GCA_024694675.1 of Bacteroidales bacterium. Lineage (GTDB taxonomy): Bacteria > Bacteroidota > Bacteroidia > Bacteroidales > UBA932 > Cryptobacteroides. Next base: position 4,063 of record JAILJO010000055.1, read on the forward strand.
TGGTTCGTACGATGGCAGCATCCTCTTCTGCGCCCTCAAGGGTTCGCTTGTGAACGGCGTCCTTAAAGTGGGCTCTGCAAGCGTCCAGATACTTGACCCCATCGATGCCCTTGGTATGGATGCCGTAGACCTTCACAAGGTTACGGTATCCGGTTATGCTGTGGGTAAGAGCGGCTCCACAGGCTACTTCGTAGCCGTTTCCGTCGCTGACGAAGGTGCCGACGAGTCCCTTGTCCCTTATCCCCTCAAGTGGGCAATCGGCAAGGACCTCAATTATAGCAACGCCACTTTCAACAACGATAATCCCCGCATAGATCCCGTCCAGGGTATAGGTTACATTGAATATGTTCCTTTCGATCTTGAAGGCACCAATTCCCAGGGCAACTACAAGCTGGATGTTTCGGGCAACAACCCTCGTGTCACGGGTCCTTGGGTCAATGACTACTGGCTCTTCTACGGAAACGGCGCCATCAAGGCCGGAACGGATGTGGAGATTGCCTTCGAGATGCGTTCCTCCAAGTGGGGCCAGAAGTTCTGGCTGCTTGAATACCTGGACGGTGACCAGTGGCTGCCTGCAGGTGAACCCCAGAGCTCTACTGAGCCCGGAGAAGAGGTTTTCTATACCTGCGCAACCAACATCGACGGTGCTACCAACCAGCCGGTGATGGAGACCATCCACTTCCGCAAGAATAACGACCATCTCCAGATTCGCCTCCGTTGCGTTGTCAACTGGAGAGGTGGCGGAGATCCCATGTCACCCTGCCGTTCCACGGCATCGTCCCGCCTTTCCATAACCAATGTGGACGACGATACATATCGTCCTCACGTGACCATCCTCAAGGAAGGAGACGGCGTGGAGAAAGACCCTGTGTACGCAAATATAGAGGTGTCTGCAGACCTTCTTACCTTCAACGGAACGCCGGACGCTCCCAAGACCCTCAAGGTAAAATCGGACTACGATTTCACCATTTCTACCTCTTACGACTGGCTCACCTTTGACGTGGCCGAGGGCCCTGCAGGGGAGGAGACGGCCGTAGCCGTAACCTGCGCGCCCAGCGAGCTCTCAGAGCTTCGTGAAGGCACCATCCGCATAGTCTCCGAGGATTCCGAGAAAGTGATTAACGTGGTGCAGAGCGCCGCAGGTCAGATGCTTGATCCTTTCATCAGCGTTTCCACCGGCAATTATTTTGAAATCCCTGCCGTGGCAGGTACCAAGAATCTAACCATTCAGTCCAATACAGAGTTCCAGACGGAGGTCCTTGCAGACTGGCTGACGCTTGAGGCATTGGAGACCAAGGCAATGGTTGACTGGACAGAATACAAAGTGTCGTATCTGGCAAATGATGTTGAGGCTGAACGCACGGGAACGATCCGTTTCTATAACACGGAGAAGAATCTCGAGACAGTTGTAACCTTCGTTCAGGCAGCCAAGTCACCGGAACCCGAATTCCCGGAGGGTGTTTATTTCCAGGACGATTTTGAGTGGCTGGCTCCTTTTGTCGCCGCATACAAGGCATCTAAGACCGTGGCCGAAGGCGCTATGGATCCCGTGGCCAACAATCTCGCAAGCCATGAGCAGCCCAATATCTGGTCTATTGCCGATCTCGCTTCCACTCTTGGCGCCGAATTTGAGGCAAGGGGCTACATCGACCTCAACAAGGATGCGAAAACCCTGTATATGCAGGAGAATTACTTTAAGATGGGCGCAACCAACAAGCACACGGGTTTGCAGCTTCCTTCAGTCAAATTTGGAGAGACTCCCGTTGATGCGGACTTCACCTTCGACTGGTGCGCACATATGACAGGAAAGGGCGTAATAGACGATGTCACCATTACCGTTGAAATTGTAGAAGGCCCTGGCAGTTTTGCCGATACCGGCACTCAGAAATCCGGTGAGATTGCAACTGCGCAGGAGACCGGTCACCTGGCGTGGCAGCACGCAAAAGTAACGCTTGTGGGTGTTACAAATGCGACCAGAATTCAGATTCATCCTACCCACTACAACGATGGAGCGGGCGCTTCCCAGCAGCGCTGGCACCTTGACAACATCAAGATTGCCGAGCCCGAGGCTCCCAAGCCTGCAGTTGGAGAAAAACTCCTTGAAGAATGGTGGAAGGGTGGCGCAAAAGATATTACACCTTCTGAGTACAGCGCTTCCGCGAATAGAACCACCAAGGTGTTCGGCGGCGCATCCGTTACCTATACTGAGGGTGGATCCGGTACGAAGCTCAAGGATGACGGTCTGGTGTATTATGACAAGATTGCAAATATCACGGACCCCAACGAGGACTATCGTTACAACCTTCTGGTTTCAAAAGGCGGCGGATACCTCGAAATGTCCGGCATACCTTGTGAAGGCGTAAAGACAGCTACGCTTATATACAGGAGTAATTACGTCGTCACAAATCACCAGGTGACCTCCGCGACGAGCGGAGTGTTGGTGGGCGAACTCTCAGCCACCACTACGCCCAAGCTGGATCTTGAGACTAAGAACACCAATACTATCTCCTGCACCGTTACAATCCCGGAAGGCACAAAGAGCCTCATTCTGAGGATTACGGATACAAATTCCAGCAGTAACATCCGCGTAGACGGCATTGAACTGGTTGTCACAGAGGTCTGGTAATAACGACTTATAACCATTAATAAAATGATAAAGTCACATACAATGTAACCAACACTAATACAAAGGATAATAAATACGTCCAGATGTGCGGTGTTGAAATCTGGGGCTTCCCGACAGATTAGTCAACTTTCGCATTAACAGGGATTAATTCCCTCTCTAATCATTGAAGGGCCGCCTTGTTTGGCGGCCCTTTTTTGTTGTTATTTCCAATTCTTTTTCGTAACTTTGTATGTTTATAAGAACATACAAGAAATATGGATAACAACGAAGAGAAGAATCAGTTCGAGGAGCAGGAAAACACCGGATACATAGAGCAGGTAGAGATAGACCACGAGATGCGTACCGCGTACATCGACTACTCGATGTCCGTCATCGTTTCACGTGCCCTGCCGGACGCCCGCGACGGCCTCAAACCCGTCCAGAGGCGCGTCCTCTTTGGTATGGACAACATGGGCCTCAGCTTCAATGGCCAGACCAAGAAGAGCGCCCGTATAGTTGGTGAGGTCATGGGTAAGTATCACCCGCACGGAGACTCCAGCGTGTACGACGCCATGGTCCGCCTGGGCCAGGAATGGAACCAGCGCTACCCCCTTGTAAAGGGCCAGGGCAACTTCGGCAGCGTGGACGGAGACTCTCCCGCCGCCATGCGATACACGGAAGCCAAGCTCATGAAAATGGCGGAGGACGTCCTTGGAGATATGGACAAGGACACCGTGGACATGGCCCTCAACTTTGACGATACCCTGGAAGAGCCCACCGTCGTCCCCACCAAGGCCCCGCTGCTGCTCCTTAACGGCGCATCCGGCATTGCCGTTGGCATGGCCACCAACATGGCTCCCCACAACCTTGGCGAATGCTGCGACGCCATCTGCGCATATATCGACAATCCTGAAATCACCGTCGATGAACTCATGCAGTACGTCAAGGGCCCTGATTTCCCCACCGGAGGCATCGTCATGGGCAAGTCCGGTATCCGCGAAGCCTACGAAACCGGCCGCGGCAGGGTAGTGATCCGTTCCAAGACGGAGATCGAGGTGGACGAGCACGGCCGCGAAACCATCGTCGTCACGGAAATCCCCTACATGGTGAACAAGCGTGAGATGATTGAGAAGATTGCCCAGCTGGCAGATGAGAAGAAGGTTGAAGGCATCTCCTACATCAACGATGAAAGCTCCCGCGGAGAAACCCGCGTGGTCATACGCCTCAAGCAGGGAACCAACTCCGGAGTGGTACTGAACATGCTGTTCAAGTACAGCCCTCTCCAGAGCAGTTTCTCCTTCAATAACGTCGCCCTTGTTAAGGGTCGTCCCCGCACTCTCAGCCTCAAGGAAATCATCAAGGAATTTGTGGAATTCAGGCACGAGGTCGTCGTCCGCCGCACCAAGTTCGAGCTGGACAAAGCCCAGAAGCGCGCCCACATCCTGGAAGGTCTCCTCAAGGCCATGGACATCATCGACGAAATTGTCCACATCATCCGCTATGAGACAAAGAGCATCGAAGAGGCAAAGGCCATGCTCATGGAACGCTACCAGTTCTCCGAGGCCCAGGCATCGGCAATCGTGGAGATGCGTCTCCGCCAGCTGGTTGGCTTGGAGCGTGAGAAACTGCAGAATGAGTACGATGAACTCATGCGCTTCATCGAGCACTGCAAGATAGTCCTCGGTTCCGTGGAAGAGCAGCTCAAGATAGTCAAGGAAGAGACCGCAGACCTCAAGGCCCGCTACGGGGACCCCCGCCGCACGGAAATCACCATGGCGGAGGACGAGTTCAATCCTGAAGACTTCTATGCCGATGAAGACCAGGTAATCACCATTTCCCACCTTGGCTACATCAAGCGCACCGCCCTCACTGAATTCCGCACCCAGAACCGCGGCGGCGTTGGCATGAAGGGCAGTGCCACAAGGGACGAAGACTTCATCGAACACATCTACATCGCCAACACCCACAGCACCATGCTCCTGTTCACCCAGAAGGGACGGTGCTACTGGCTCAAGGTATACGAAATCCCGGAAGGCACCCGCACCTCCAAAGGCCGCGCCATCCAGAATATCCTCATGATAGAACCTGACGACAGCGTCCGCGCTTACCTCAACGTCAAGACCCTGAAGGACGAGGAATTCATCAACAACAACTACATCATGATGGTCACCCGTAACGGCGTGGTCAAGAAGACTTCCCTGGAAGCCTACTCCCGTCCCCGCACCAACGGCGTCAACGCCATCAACATCCGTGAGGACGATGAACTCCTCGAAGCAATCCTCACCAACGGCCGCTGCAACATCATGATTGCAGCCAACGGCGGCAGGTGCGTAAGGTTCGATGAGACAGAGGCCAGGCCTCTTGGCAGAACCTCTACCGGCGTCCGTGGCATTAATCTTGATGAAGGGGATTATGTGGTTGGCGTAGTAAGCCAGGATCCGGAAGCGGAAGATGCAGCTAAGCACCAGGTGCTGGCCGTCTCCGAAAACGGTTTCGGAAAGCGTTCAGATCCTCAGGATTACCGCCAGACCGCCCGCGGTGCCAAGGGTGTGAGAACCCTCAACATCACGGAGAAGACGGGCAGGCTGGTAGCCATCAAGAACGTCACTGATGAAGACGACCTCATGATTATCTGCCGCTCGGGACTTACAATCCGGATGCCTGTCAGCACAATACGTGTTGCCGGACGTGCTACTCAGGGCGTAAAGCTCATCAACATCAAGGAAGGGGATGCCATAGCAGCCATTTCGGTTGTAGAGCACTCTGAAGAAGAGGAAAGCCAGGCTGCAGAAGGCACACCCGCAGAAGAATAAATTAAACTTATTATAACTATGAAAAAGTTCTTACTTACCCTCGCGCTCCTCGGTACTTTTGCCGCTGCTTATGCGCAGAAGCCGGATGCAGATATGCAGAAGGCAGTAGACAAGGCCCTGGCTGCAACCCAGGATGCCAAAAAGAACATTAAGCCCGCCACCTGGATGAACCTAGGCAAGGCTTATCTCGCCGCTTACAACAACCCTACCGTAAACCTTGCACAGGGTATTGACCGTACCACCTTCTCCATGATGTTCAAGGAGCAGCCCCAGGGCACTTCCTCCGCTGTCATCGACGGCCAGGAATTCACCAAGGTAAGCTATTCCCACGTTGACGTTTTCTTCAACGCCTCAGACCTTCTGGTAATGTGGGTGGTCACCAAGCCTTCCGTTCCCGGAGACCTCCTTGGAGAGGCCGCAAAGGCTTACCACAAGGCTTTCGAGCTTGGTGGAAAGGATAAGGATATCGTCCCCAAGATGAAGGAAATCGTAGATGCATACTATAACGATGCATTCTCCGCATACTCCCTTGGCAACATGGCCCTTGCTTCTGACCTGTTCAAGGGTGCTGCAGATGTTTCCGTCCTCACCCCCAGCGCAGAGCGTAACGACGACTCCTTCTACAACACCGCCTTCACCGCCCTTCAGGTAAAGAACTATGACCGCGCTGAAGAGTACTACAACAAGTGCATCGACAACGGTCACTTCATGGAAGGTAACGTCTACGCCTCCCTGTCAGAGATCGCCCTTGCCCAGAAGGATACCCTTAAGGCAAAGACCCTCCTGGCAACCGGCCTTACCTCCTTCCCGGACAACGCCCCCATCCTCACCAACCTCATCAACCTCTACCTTGCAACCAAGGAAGATCCCGCTAAGATCGTAGAGCTCCTTGACGAGGCCAAGAAGGCAATGCCGGACAACGCTTCCCTCTACTATGTGGAAGGCAACATCTACACCGGAATCAAGGAATACGATAAGGCAGACGCCGCTTACAAGAAGGGTCTGGAGATCATGCCTGACTATGACATGGCATACTACGGACTTGGCACCACCATCCTCAAGAGGGCCGAAGACCTCGTAGACCAGATGAACGCCCTCGACGTCCGTGAGTGGAAGAAGTACGATGAGATGAAGGTCCAGCTGGACAACATGTACAAGAGCGCCATCGAGCCCTTCGAGGCCTGCTACAACTGCAGCAAGATCGCAGAGGTCAAGGCAGCAGCCGCAGACTTCCTCAAGAGACTCAACTTCCAGCTCCGTGCTGAAGGCCCCGAGTACCAGGCCGCCTACGAAAAGTGGGAAGCCATCGTGAACGAGGCTCAGTAATCTTCGTTACAGAAAACAATAAATGCCGGTCCATGGGGCCGGCATTTATTGTTTATCTAACTCTCAGTCGTCTTCCTATCTGAAGGATGGTGGTGGCTTTGATGCCGTTGAGGCGGCAGATTTCAGCAACGGAAGTGTTGTACTTGCGGGCGATGGCGGAGAGGGTGTCTCCGGAACGCACGGTGTGGTACTTCATGGCTGCGGCTTCTGCGGCGGCGCGGGCTGCTGCTTCCTTCTTTGCCTGTTCTTCAGCAAGGAGGCGGTCTTCTTCATCCGTGCGGAAGATCTCATCTTCGTCGTCGATGCTCTGGACGTAACGCTGGTTGGGGTTGAAGTACCAGGAGCGGATCTTGAGAAGGCGGTGGCGGAGCGTGCCGGTCTCGAAGTCTATGAGCCAGGAGGGATCGAAGGCGGCGCCGCGGTAGCGGGTTTCGAAGTGGAGATGCGGACCGGTGGAGCGGCCGGTGGAGCCTCCAAGACCAATGATATCTCCTGCGCTGACCCAGTCTCCGGCGGCTACGTCACGCTGTGAAAGATGACCGTAGAATGTCTCAAGGCCATTTGCGTGGCGAACTACCACAAGGTTGCCATATCCTCCTACATATTCCGAAATGCGGACCTTACCGTCAAATGCTACGCGTACGGGCGTGCCTGTAGGATAAGGAAGGTCAATGCCCTGGTGACGGCGGCCGTGACGGTAGCCAAAGAGCGAACGCGGATGCGTGACGTAAGGGCACACGTAGGAATCCAGCGTGTCCACTATCCACAGGCTGAAGCGGTCCGGAAGGGATTCCGGAACCTCGTTGTACGGATTCACGGCACGGGTGTCCCAGTGCTCAGTGAAAACGCTGTCTGCAAGCACTACGGAAGGGTCTTTGACGTAGCGGTATGTGCCGTTGTTGTAAAGTACAACCTTGACACCGGGGTTGCCGGTGTCAAGGGTATCTGCATAAGGGGTGCCTGCACGGCGCACCATGTTGGAGACATGCTGGCGGCCGAAGCTGTGGCGGAGAGAGTCCGCCTCACGGCTGTTTTCCTGGCCCCACAGCACGGTGCAGGACAGAAGGGCGATTGCTGACAGGAACTTTCTCATCCTATCTCTTGCCGCCGAACTGCTCTACGATTATCTTGTCTGCAAGGGCAATCTTCTCCTTCAGGAGCTCCTTGGAAGTGGCTTCACAGATGAAGCGGAGGTAGGGCTCCGTGTTGGAAGGACGGATGTTGAACCACCAGCCGGGGAATTCCAGACGGTAGCCGTCGAAGTCCATGACCTTGGTGGGTTTCTCAGCCTTCTCGAAGAATGCCTTTACGGCATCCATGGCACCCTTCTTGTCTTCTACCTTGTAGTTGATTTCTCCAGAGTTCTCATAGCCGGTGAGGCGGTCCATTTCATCCGAAAGCTTGATTCCCTGCTTCTTGAGGGCGCTCACGATACGGAGGACTATTATGCTGGAGAGCATGCCGCTGTCGCTGTAGAAGAAGTCCTTGAAATAGTAGTGACCGGCAAGTTCGCCACCCCAGAGGCCGTCTATTTCACGAAGCTTGGGAGCTGCGAATGCTCGGCCCACACGCCAGGTGTGGACCTCTGCACCGTAGTTCTTTGTGAGTTCCTCTGCTACTGCAAGGCTGGAGCGGATTTCCTGCAGGACGCGGGGATTCTTTTCGCCGCGCTCGTCGCAGAAGTAGCGGGCCATGAGGGCTACCACCAGGTCAGGGGCCACAAAGCGGGCTTTATCGTCCACGAACATGACGCGGTCTGCGTCGCCGTCGTAGATGACACCGATGTCCGCCTTGATCTCAGAAACCAGTTTCTTGAGAGGCTCTACGTTCTTGGGAACAAGGGGATTGGGCTCATGGTTGGGGAAGCTGCCGTCCATATCGTCAAAAAGGAAGGTGGCGTCCTCTCCCTTGTAGACTTCCTTGGCGAAGAGGGTGCTCATGCCGTTGGAAAGGTCGAAGGCTATCTTGAGGTTGGAATAGTCTCCCTTGAACTTCATGAGGAACTTGAGATAGTCCGGCTTGATGTCTATCTCTGTGACCTTTCCGGGCTTCGCCGCCTTGGGTGTGGGACGGCCTTCGTCTATCCACTGCTTAATCTGGCCAAGGCCTGTATCCAGGCCAACGGGAAGAGCATTCTCACGGCTAACCTTCATGCCGTTGTACTCACGGGGATTGTGACTTGCTGTAATCTGTACGGAAGCCTTGTAACCATAGTTTGCGGTTCCGAAGTACACCAGAGGGGTGCTGCTGTAGCCAATATCGTCCACATCTGCGCCTGCGTCTGTTATACCTTTAATAAGATAGTCGTGAATCTCCTGTCCGGAAAGGCGGCAGTCCCTGCCCACCAGTACCTTGTCCGCTTTCAGAAGTGCGGGGAGGAAATAACCAACCTTATAGGCTACATCCTTGTCAAAATCTACATTGTAGATACCCCTGATGTCATATGCGTGAAATGCTCCCATATAGATTAAATGGTTTATATTATTAATTATTAGTATTTTACATCATAGTCTCGGAGCCTGAAGTAACAAACGGGTAACAAATATGGTGGCAAAATTTGTCTTTAAGGCTAATATGCCGTACGTTTGTGTTTTACAAAAGTACAAAAAAAAACTCATAGTGCCATTGCCATAGCCCTACTTCTTATATATATATTAAAGGTATAGTTATTTGACCCGATGAGATAACTGATGGTAAGCAGATTTTGTTACTGCAAGTGACTTAAGTTCTTCATTTGTTGAATGACGATTTGAAAGAAACCATCTCTCAACTTCCTCCCTGTCAAAATATATCTCTTTTCCGTTCGGGCAATAATATGGAATGCGGTTGGAATTAGTTAGCCGATATATTGTTCGTTTGGTAATACCTGCGATAAGGGCTAAATCTCCAACAGTAAGGACTCTCTTTGCACTTAGTAGGGCATTTTTCTCTATTCTGTCGAGCCTTGCCTCTATTATTTCAAATTCTTCTTTTGTCATAATGATGGAGATAATGTAATGTTTGCCGTATAGCCCCGGGAGGCCTGGAGCATTTCGCTGATGTCTTTGAATTGGCCGTAGAGGTCGGACATGTCCACCACATCCTTCCCTTTCAGGAGGTCACGGACGCCCTGGTAGCAGCGCTCACCGGCGGCATCGTTGTCCAGGAAACAAGTGGCGCCGTCGTGCTGCTTGAGGTATTCGGCGGCCTTGCCAAGATTGTTGACGGAGTTCAGGATGACTACGTCGCAGCTGGGCAACTCGCTTCCCTGCATCACGCGCCAAGAAAGGAAATCGAACATCCCTTCAAAGACGGCCACTTTCTTCGTAGACGGTTTGGAGGTAATCTTTCCCTCCTTATTTATAGTGGTGATTCCCGCTTTGTCGGTTCCCTTATGACCGCTGGGCGACTTCATTGCATAGCCTCCGGCGTTGTTGGGAATTCCGAGCAGGGTGAAATGCAGGTCCCGCTGCGGATCATACACGATAATCTCTTTCAGATAGCGCTGGGCCAGGCTCAGCGGAATCTTCCTCCCCTCCAGGTACTGCAGGAGATAGTTGCTCCGGATGGCCCGGACGGCCTTAATCTGGATGGCTGGACGCAGCTCAACGGCTTCCTTTACTGCCGAACGGAGCGGCGTGGGTACCAAGCGGGCCAGGAGACTGTAGGCCTCGGCCTGCGAGCATTTCCTCACGCGCATCACCAGGTCCACGTTAGTCCCGCCCTGCGACAGACCGAAGTCGTACCAGACGTTCTTGACCGGATCCACATGCAGGGACGCATTCTTCTCGCTTCGTAGCGGAGAGGTCCACATGTTCCGGGCCTTCCCCGGCCTTGCACCCAGGGCTTCCAGCACCTTCCCCAGCGGGATGTTGTACAGTTCGTTGTCGAACATACGAAAATAGTTTATCTTTTTCTCGGTTTTTCCGATTATTCTACTTACTTTTGTCAAGTCAAATTTGACAACGGCGGTTGTTAACTGACATTACAAAGGAAAACAATGCGCCGTAAACGCCCAAATTTGAAAAGGAAAAATGATGGCAAACGAAGTTAAGAATGCAGCAGTAGAATCTGCCGCCGAGGCCGCTCAGGCCCCGAATTCAAGGGCCAGAATGCCCTTTTCTCCCGGAACGAAAAAGGGAGCCCGCCTCCGTCCCGTATTTAACTTCCTGATGGACGAAAACGTCTCCCTCTCGGAACTCGGCCGCCGCGTGGGAATCTCCCGCCAGAGCATGAGCACCCGCTTCGCCGTGGACGACTGCAAAATGTCCGACATGGAAAAGATGGCCGACGCCCTCGGCTACGATTTCGAGTGGACCTTTAAGAAGAGGCAGCAGTAGCCCCCGGCTCCGGATCCGGCCGGTTGAGCTCCTTCTGCACGAGGTTATAGACCTCGTTGCGGATGCGCTTATAGTTGAGCCGGACCTCCTTCATGATTGTTTCTTTTGTTGTATCGACGACCTGCGGGACTTCCTCCTTGTGGGTCGTCTTTCCGTCTGAAATAATCTCCCCGCAGAACACCTTCGGGTGGATCTTCTGCCGGTATTCATCGGCCACGTAGCCGCAGAAGGAGCCCTGCGACAGCGCCTCGATGCGGCTGGCCGGGAGCACATCCCGCTGCTGGAAGGATATGGTGACGTGTTCGGAGGTGTCGCTCTCCTGATAGGAGCGTGTTTCCTGCTCGAACTTGCCGAACGACTTGGACAGTCCCTCGGCCGTCTCGCCCTTGACAGCACCGGCAAAGACGTTCCCCACTGTGTTGAAGATGACGTCCGACTCCTTCTTGTCGTAGTCTTTCACCAGCTGGGATTTGTCCTGGGCGCCTAGTACCACAGCGACCTTATTCTGCCGGGCCGTGTTGATGAGGTGGTCCAGGCCTTTCAGGTAGATGGTGGGCAGCTCGTCAATCAGCACGCCGCAGCGCATCATCCCGGGCCGGTTGATAATCTTGAAGAGCTGGCTCATCAGCATGGCCAGCGTGGTCCCGTAGACCTGCTGCCGGGTGGGATTGTTCCCCACGCAGACAATCTTCGGATGCTGCGGGTCGTTGATTTGCAGGGAGAAATCGTCCCCGGAGAGCGTCCAGTATAGGGTTTCGGAGGCAAAGCGGTTGAGCGGCACGCGGGCCGATGCAATCTGGCCCTGCAGCTGCTCGAAGGCCCGGTCCGTGATGGCATCCTGGAAGGTGTTCCGCTTCACATCCAGCTCAGGATAGCGCTGCATAATCAGCAACACGTGCTTGTAGTTCTGCCCCATCAGCTCGATGAGATGCGGGAAGGTGCAGTACTTGCCGCCCTCGTAGATTCGAAGGAACCAGATGAGCATGTCCACGTAACAGCGGGCCGACAGCGAGAAGAAATCATCCCCCTTGTTCGTCTCCTTGCTGGCGTTTTTCATGATTACCTCGGCAATCTCCGTGGCGTCAATGGGGTCCTGCAGATAGCGCGGATGGATGGGGTTGAAGCGATGCGAGTACAACGGGTCGTCGAAGTTCACCACATACATTTCCGGCTTCACGCCCTTGTAGCAGTCGATGTTGTCCAGCAGCTCGTTCATCACGCGCTGGGTGAGGTCCGGGAACTTGTAGTCATACACGAAGAGCGAATAGCCCTTCTGGATCATCTGCCGGATGTAAGGGCCATAGACCGAGTGCGTCTTGCCGGAGCCGGGCGTGCCGATGACCATCGTCCCGCGGAAAGGGTTCACGACATTGATGTAGCCCTTGTGCATCTTGCCTTTATCCTGATATCGCGTGGGAATATTGATGCTATAGCGGTTCTCAATGAGCCTTTCGCACTGCGGGAAGGTATCGTTTCCCCGGTCCATCGTACCGGCCTTCATCGCCCTCCAGGCACGGCCCAGGGCAATGGCTCCCATCAGATAGAGGGCGAAGCCCACCAGCGTCATCACTACGTACAGCAGCCCGGTTCCCGCCGCACGTCCGCCGAAGAAAAGAGCCGCCCCTATGCCGATGGGAAGGGCTATCTCCTGCCACTGCGCCTCCTTGGAACTGCCGCTCCGCACCATCACGGACCAGGTGCAGAAGAACAGCGCAATCAGCCGCACATCCCACCAGTTCTGCATCACACCGGCCTTGTAGATGGCCAGCATCAGCGAGTCCGTCAGCCCGGCGGTCATGTGCAACTCCGCCCAGAACGGATAGGCCTCATAGTAAATCATTATCAGTACCAGCGCTCCCGAGAAATACAGGAACGCCGAAAACATGGGTTTAGTTCTTGAATCCATACGCCTCAATCTTTATCTATGTCTTCCTCTTCTCATGATTTCCTCATCCTCGTGGCGGCGGCTACGCTCCGCAGCCATCGCAGCCACGAGGCTTTCGGCTGCTTCTTCTGCCGCCGTTTTCTGCCGAGGTTCCTCCCAGACTTTCCACTCGCGGTCCTCCGGAGGCCACTTGGTCATCCTGGCTTCTTCGAACTGACCGGCTGTGATGCCCTTCAGCTCGCTGGACTTGAACACGCAGCGGGTCTGGTGGTCGATGAACGTAACGCCGAATATTTTACCCTCCTTGGTACGGGAAAAGACAATCCCGATGTTCTTTTTCCGAAGAATCCGGCGGGTATGCAGCTCAGATGTGCCGTTTTTCAAAGCGATACGGGCCAGGTTTGCGACGCGTTGCTTCTCCTTGTCACGTTTCTCTTTCTTGCAATCATCGATGTGCTTGCTGATTTCTTCCATCGCAGGTACGTTCAGGTCTTTTTCCGGTATTGGCGCCGTGCATTTCCGGCCGGTCTTGGGGTCAACGCCATAGTAAACCAGCATCGGCTTGCGCCGTATCATCTGTTCTTCTACGACCACGCCGAACTGTTTCATCAGCATCTTGTACTGCTCGCCGGTAGTAAAGTGATACTTCATGGCCTGCTCCACCAACTCCTCAATCTGCTTCATGGCATCGCCCCGCGTCGGGTCGAAGCGCTGATAATCCACACGCTCATCTTTCGGCCCCTTGTCCTTCTTCTCTTTCTTTTCTCCCTTGCCAATGGTGAAGCCATACTTCGGGGCCAACTCCTTCATCAGCTCCTGGCAGCGCCGGTGTTCCTGATGGTCGGGAATCTTCCTGCCGTCCTTGTCCACTCGCACGGATACGATATGGTAGTGCTCGCGGCCGATGTCGTTGTGCCGGTAGATGATGAAGGGCTGGTTCCCATAACCGAGTCCCTCCATCATTTCCCGGGCAAAGCTGACAATCTGTTCCTGGCTCATCCCGTCCGTCACCGACGGATTGATGGACATGTGGAAGGACATCTTCTCGCACCTGCGGCTGCCGCGCTCATACCTCTCGAAAGTCTCAAGCGGCTTCTCCGGGTTGTCGAGACCCTGGGTATAGACCACGGCAGCCTTGCCATCCTCCACCTTCCTCTCATTGTACTGGAGGCTGGTGGAACAGTGCGGCGTGGGTGCGTTGATTTTCACTACCATCTCAGAAACAGTTCAGGTCAATCGAGTAAATCCGAATCAGTCAGCTCTCCTTCGGGAGCAGCGCCAGGTCCAGGCTACCCACCCAGACGTCAAGGTTCACATATGTCTTGCCTTCCTTCTCCACCACGTTCACCTTCAGGTTCCCGAGGATGTACACGAATCGTCCCTTCTTCAGGTACTCGACGATGCCGGTCTTCTTCATCCGGCAAGTGTAGTACGTCGGTTTTTCTTCCTTGTCCCGGCCGTCCTTCACGGCCACGTCGAAGCGGAGCATCTCGGCCCCTTCCTTCCCTTGGATTACCTCGCAATCCTTGGCGAGGTTCCCTGAAATCAAAATGTTTTGCATAATGCGTTTGGGTTAAAAATGGTTATACATAAGAGGAATCATCATCCTCACTTTCTTTCTCATCTCCTTCTTCACCGGCGCAGCCGGTCACCTCCTCCCGGATGACCGAAAAGGTCTTGACCATTTCGGTCATCATCTCCTTCATCTCGGTCATATCGTGCCCGATGTCCCGCGCATTGATGATGATGTTCCCGTGCCTGTCGCGCACGAGGGCAAGTCGGTTGAGCGTCTTCACGCGCTGGTTGTAGTTCACGCCGATACGCTTGAGATCCAGGCGGAGCAACTCGATCTGCTTCGCCACGTTTGCCTCATTCAGACTAAGGTTTCTGCGCTTGCGGACGCGCGTAGAAAGCAGCGCGTCACGGATGTACCTTGAACGGTTGTTATACCCGGAAAGATGCATCTGGGTATTCAGCTTCTCGAACTCTTTCTCCGAGAAACGCACGTTGACATAGTGTTTTCTAATCTCTCTCACAATACCAAACTCTACATTAAACACTGTCTCCACTGCCCAGACGGGCTTCAGGCCCGAAAGCAGGCGACTTTGGAGCCTGCAACGCCCGCCGTAGGCGCACGAGATGGCCCCGCAGGGGTCTGCGTTCGTGACACGAACGCCCATCTCGCAATCTGGACTAACGCCCAGATTCACCGCTCCTTTATAAGTCGCGCTGCAAACATAGGCATTTTGTGGCAAATTGACAAATATAATTTGACAAAGTAATATAAAACTCATACATTTGTGCCGAACTTTTCTGATATCAATGCATCAATGTAAGGATGTATCTTGATAGAAAGGATAGAAGATAGCTTGTCATCTTGATAGCTTGATAGGTTGAAACAATGGCAAAAAGATGCATTGATATCAAGATGACATGATGAAATGATGACAATGTGAGAAGACACAATGATATCAAGTAATCAAGTAAACATTATATCTATATGACACAATTGGACGAATTCAGGGAGCAGCTGAGACAGCGCCCAAAGTTACATCAAGATGAGAGAGACAAGCCGGTGGCCGAGGAGCCCTCGGCGCCAAAGAAGGTGAGAAAGAAAAAGGATGTCCCCCAGGAACGGGCGGCCGTCTGGATTCCCAAGGAGGTCCAGCGCAAGGTCCGCCTGCTGGGAATCTGGCTGGATTTAGAAGGACTGGAGGATGCCCCCTCCCTCGGCGATGTCATCACTGAGGCAATTGAGCATCTTATCGACACCAAGTACCCAAAAGCGAAGAAATATGTCGAGAGAAGTTAGTTTTTTTCGATAGAATGTCGATGAAATGCAGAAATATGTCGGTTGAGTGCAGAAAAATGTCGATAGTATGTCGAGTGCATGTCGGGGAAAATGACTAAATTTGGAGTCATGTTCGACGGACTGCTGAAATATGACCTGGGAGCCGGTGTGGAAGCGTTTTCCACGCAGCGGGATGCAGTCCTTCCCTATGAAGTGACGCAAGGGCATCAAGTCCACGGCAGCCGTGTGGCCATCATCAAGCGAGCAGGTATGACGCGGGAAGAGTTGGAGGGCTACGATGCCTTTATCACCAAACTTCCCGGCGTAGCCATCGGTGTCCGTACGGCCGATTGCGTGCCCATTCTCATCTATGACCCGGTAAAGCGAGTCATTGCCGCCGTTCACGCAGGCTGGAAAGGGACAGTGCTGCACATCGTTCAAGGAGCTATCACTGCAATGACACAGGTTTTCAAGTGCAACCCTGCCGATATGAAAGCGGTCATTGGCCCCGGCATCGGCCCGGACAGTTTTCAGGTCGGTGAAGAAGTGGCCGTTCAGTTCAAAGAGACGGGTTTCCCCATGGATGATATATGGTCCTTCCGTGGTCCAGGCGATGGAACGCCTATGTCCGGAGGCCATCACATAGACCTTTTCAAGCCCAACCGCTGGCTGCTGGAGCAGGCCGGAATCCCTGCTGAAAGCATTCAGGTCTGCGGAATCGACACCTACACCACCGAAGCCTTTTTCTCTGCGCGGCGTGAGGGTGTGGAATGCGGACGAATCATCAATTCCATCAAACTGATATAGAACGGACAGCCGGTCAGGCGGGTTTACCCGACTGACGGGCGGTAAGAGGCGCGGCGGTGGAACAGTCTCTGACGGGCTTGTCCTGGCAGAGTCTGTGGAACCGTGAGACTTTCGCGGCGGCTTTGCCGACGTGAAGGTCTCAAGCGCCGTTCAGCGGAGACGAAGCGGCAGGTTCACCTGACGCTTGGTCGGAGCGGAGTTTTTAGTTACATTTGCAATACGACACGACGGAACGTACATTTGCTAATGGCCAGAGCAGGCCCCTGTTCCGCCGTGATGCCTTTCGGGCATAGCCGGAGTCCTTTTTCATGCGGGGCTCCGGTTTAAGCCTTTTGGGCTTTTCCTCCTCCTCACCTCGGAAATTGAAGCAAGCTTCATTTCTCTCGGTTCGTCGTCGGTTCGTTTTGTGCCTCGGGCTGCAGCACAAGTAAACCCCCGCTATGCTGTAGCGAGGGTTTGGAGGATGGTTTCGTTGTAATCGGCTTTACGCTCTTCCGTGAAGGAGTAGTAGGAGGAATCGGAGATGATGATGTGGTCGAAAAGGTGTAGCTCTACTGCTGCGCAGGCTTTTTCAAGAGTCTTGGTAGCCAGTACATCTGCCTTGCTGGGCATGGGATCACCCGTAGGATGGTTGTGTGCGATGATTATCCCCTGGGCCCCAAGAAGTAATGCATGACGTAGAATCTGCTTGTTGTCGATAGTAGTAAGGGTAAAGCCGCCCTTAGAAATCTGCATACGCTTGATGATGGTGTTCTTGCGGGAGAGATAAAGGATCCAGCACTCCTCATAGTCCCTTCATGACAGGCAACAGATAGAAACTGGCAAGGTCGGCATTTTTGATTTGCACGTTCGTGTTTACCGGGATTTATACCATGTACTCGGAAATCGCTTCTCTCAGAACACCTATTCTGTCCAGTTGCTCATTGGAGAAACCCTCTGATTGATGGAGGCAACGAAGAAAAAGTATTCAAAACTAAGGAACGGCTCCGAAAAGTATTCAATCCTTAGGAAGAAAGTATTCAAAACTTAGGAAACAGGTACTCAAAACTTAGGAGACCGGGGCGGAAAAGTATTCAATTCTTAGAAAACCAGCCCTGCGACACACCATTCAAGCATCATATACACAACGAATTAACGACGCCTCAAAAGCGCCGTACAAATTGAATCAATACAAGTATAAATAAATATCTCAACAACGTGTGTACGTACGCGGAAAAGAGATGAGAAAGAAAATGAGAAGATGCCCGGCGGGCCGGGGATGATTGGTCAGAAGTCCGAATAGCGCAGCAGCCAGTCGGAATGCCAGGCCAGCATGGCGGCGTGAACATAGGCGTCCACATTGGAAATACCCCGGCGGATGCGAATGTCGGCCGTGAGGCTGGCCAACTTGTCCGTGAACGAATGCATATCCTCGAAATCCAACTGTTTCCAGATGTCGGCAATGGCCTGTGCATGCCCCCCTGCTGTATTCATCAGTAAACGACATGCATCCCAGGCCTCCTGAGTGGCCTTGATTCGTGTCTCTTCATCCACCTGATAGCCAATTTTAAAGCAGATGTACTGGCGGTCGGAGCGAAGCAGCAGCCGGAAATCGAACCAGATGGGATAATGCTCCCGCAAATCGGCGGCTGACGGTTTCAAGATATGCGTTACAATATTGTCCGAACGGTCATAAGACGGCCCCAGTGTGAGCATCCGCCGAAGTTCGTCAATACTTAGGACAAAACCGCCGCGATTACGCCAGGAGCAGACCAGCCAGTAGAGCCGAACGGTGTATTTGTTGGCCATTGAAAGCGCTGCCTGACAGGAATAGGCGGTGTACCCCTCTTCCACCAGAAGCAAGCGGGCCACCATTTGCTCCTGCAGGAAGATTTCAACGTCGTGGGCGTAAGCCTGAAATCGGAACCCATCTATGAATCCGGTGAAATGATTCTTCTGCTCGCTGTCTGGAAAACGGATGGCAGTATGCTCCAGTTCCCGAAGACAAGCGCGGAGCCGGGCGCCATTCTTCTCTCCAATGTGAAAAGCCTGCATCGGGATGGTCAACACCCGGTATCCAAGGTCATTCTTCGGCGGCAGGAAAACCTCCGGCACACCCTTCCTTTCATTGCCTCTCGTCAGGCGCAATCTTATCGCTCGTTGGAACTCCGAAATGATGGCCATCAAGATACGGAGGTGATTCAATTTTAAATCGGCTTCTATGTATGTTATTCCGTTGACATGAAGCAGCTCATCCTTGCGCTGAGGTGCGTCAGGACGTCTTTTTTTGCTTGAAGATGTCAACTTTTTTCTCACAAAGTAAGCTGGTTTTTGTCGCAAAAGTATCTGAAATTTTTTGAAAGAACAAAATTTTACCTTTCCTTTGTTGTCAAATATCGTATGACAATGCAAGATTAAATGCGTCAGGCGAAAGATTGAAATGACAAAAATGACTTTCATAAGCAAAGCATACGGAACCGTCCTCGCTGGATTGTTCCTAATCCTCTCGTGTACCTCGGCCTCGGCCCAGCGGACCATTTCTGGCCAATCTACCCTTGCAATCTCTTCGCACTACACCGGCACGTCCGTGGGGGCCGAGGCTTTCTATTCGCAATACACCCTAGGCGGTTTCTGGGAGTCCGGCATCATGGTACCCCCCTACCGTTACGGGCTTTCCACAAACCATATTCTTGACGACTGGCACATTTCTGCCGCCGGGGCCTACCTCTGGAGACTCGCAGCCACGCGCAGCCGCAGTTTTAACTGGTATGCAGGCGCGGGCGTATTCGCGGGTATAGAATGGTTGGACCCGTTCGGGCATCTGCCTGATTACATCGATCTGGGAACAGCCAATATCCGTTTCCTGTATGGCGTCTATGTAAAGACCAGCTTGGAAATCTTCATCTCTTCCAGGTTCGCCCTGCTGGTCCAGGGCGCCCTTCCTGTCAACTTTTCCTCCTATGCCGGAAACACCCACTGGCAGGCTGGACTGGGAATCAAATTCATGCTCAACTAATCCATTATTCATATGAGACCTTTTATCAATTGGGCGGGAAGCCGCGAGAAAGACCTGGGAGTGATTCTCCCCCTGATTCCGAAGGATATCGAGACGTTCGTGGATCCGTTTGTCGGTGACGGCACCTGCTTCCTGGCTGCAGAGGCTAAAAGCTATGCGTTGGCCGACAAAAATGCCGAACTGATCAATGCCTACCGCGTCGTGCAAACCGGAGGCCCCCGGCTCCGCACATTGCTTCCAGAACTGAAAAGGACCTGGGTAAACAGCGATCTGGCCTTTGAAAGCATCCGGAGCGGATTGCTGGAACTCAAGTGCAGCGCCGATGACGGCTTGTTCGCGGAGTACCCTTCGCTGGTGAAAGCCGTCGGCCGTATCACGGACCGCACGCCGGTAGAAGACCTCTTCTCCTCACCCTTCACGGAAGGAGACCAGTTCCTAATAGAATTGCGCCACCAGACAATTGAGGCGCTGGAGTCTATGACTATGTTCATTGACGATGTAACCGTCACGGCAACGTTCTACACGGCTTTCAAAGCCGCCGTACATCAGTATCTGGTGGAAGTGTTCAACCTGCCGGAAACGAAAAATACGCTCCGCGCCGCGCTTCTCATCTTCCTAATGGAGTACGCCCGTGGCGACAAATATGTGGAAGACGCGCAGCAGTTCCGGCCGGAGTATGCCGGGCGCAAGGCGAACCAGCGTAGCATTGAGAGCCGAATTTCCACGGTTACGAGTCCCGTCCTTGCCAGAAAAATGGAAGTGACCCGGACGTACTCGCAGGAACTTTTCCGCACATTGGGCTATCCCTTCTCCAAGGAAGAAGGCAATTTCCTGTTTCTGGATGTCCCCGGCCCCGGGCCGAAGACACTCACCACGGCAGGACACAAGCGCCTGGCGAAGTTCCTTCGTAACGACACCAAGGCACGCTGGATGGCCATCTGCGCCCCGGACAACCCGATGGTGGACATGCTTAATGCGAAGCCCAAGAAGATATGCCATGTTGTTCCCCTTGGGAAAGAACTCATCATCATGAACTATTGACCCTTGGATGAAACTCTCCGGCGAGTCAAGTGAGCCGGATTAGTGAGATAGAGACTCTCCGGAGAGCAGATTCCATTTGCAATCATTTTTCCAACCGGGAAGGACGTTGGGAAATGTCCTTCCCTTTGCAAGAAACCATTAAAATCTACTGAATATGAAGAAGATATTCATTCTTTTCTCATCGTTATTCTTGTTCTCGGCAGCCGCTTCGGCCCAAGTCTGGGCCGTGGCGGTGAACGCCGCCGATGCTATTGAGCTGGGAACCATCGGAGTCGAGTGTTCCGCAGCCGTCGGCCAGCATTGGAGTATCCACGCCGGTGCCAAGGTCAATCCGTGGACCTTCGCAAAGAAGGATACCTTCAACGGCCTGTTCTCCGAGCCAAACCCCGACCAGAAGCAGGACCGCAAACAGGTGTATGCCGCAGGCGTACGTTGGTGGCCTTGGAACGTGTATTCCGGATGGTGGCTCGCCGGCAAGGGACAATACCAGGAGTATAACCGGGGCGGAGTCCTGAAGGAGACATCACAGGAGGGAGACGCCTTCGGGGCGGGTTTCTCCGGCGGTTATTCCCTGATGCTCAAGGAGCACTGGAATCTGGACTTCGGCCTAGGCCTCTGGGGAGGCTGGACCCAATACACCACCTACGCCTGCCCAAGCTGCGGAAAAGTGGTGGACGAAGGTCAGAAATGGTTCATCCTGCCAAATGAAGTGATACTGTCGCTGGTTTATATCTTCTAAAACGTAAAAACATATGAGACAACTATTTATGGCTGCGGTAAGTACCGCGGCAGCGCTGGCACTGAACTCCTGCGACCCTCCTGTACTGGATGTAAAGGATAACAGCGCCCTGGAAAAGGTTACGCTGGAAGCCAGTAACGACACGCCGAAATGGGAGTTCGGAGAGGAACGTACCATTACCATTTCTCCCTACCCGGCAACGGCGGTTTGCGAGCGTTTTGAGCTTAGGACATCCAATGCGGAAATCGTAATTATACGTAGCGGTGAACTCCCTAACCAGTTCAAGGTAACGGCAAATGGTGAGGGTAAGGTTATCCTGACCGGTACGGCCCTTGGACATGATGGGAACGGTCCTTTGGAGAAGTCAGACTTCCTCGAATTCACACTTCAGGATAACCGCGTAAAGCCTGTCCGTCCCGTGGTGTCCATACAAATGGCTCCCACCACGGATATCGAAGCAAAGAAAGTGATTGCCGAGGACAGTCCGGCAGTGATTGCTGACAGTCAGGATATGCTTCTCACTGTATCCAGTGATTCTGAACGAGCCACCTACTCCCTTCAAAGCGGTGACAAAAAGGTACTAGCCTTGGAAAGGACCGGAGCGCAGAGCTGGATGCTGAAAACAGTGGCTCCTGGCAGCGCTTTCCTGAACCTTACGGTAACGGACGGCTTGGGCAACTCTTTCGGGTACGCTTACTATGTCTATTCCTTTGGCCATGTTACGATGACTACCGAGTATGACCCCCTGATGGCGGAAGCCGGTATATCCATAAGCGAGCACAACTATCCCAACCTGACCGGACAGGTATATATGGCCGGAAAGATAGTAGGCTGGCCCTGGAACGACGAAAGTAACATTGCCACCCGGGACATCCCCGTTTTCAACGGTGTGCTGGATTTCAGCGAAGAGTTTGAATACAAGGCGCTTTCCGAGACGTATGACCTCCAGAACGAGATTCATGCCATTACCGTCGGCGAGGGCATCAACAAGGCATGGTTCACTATCCACGAGGCCAGGCTGAACTATATAATCACCCTGAGCAATCCATATATCATCATCGACCATCTCTACGATGACAATGACCGCGAGGAACCCCTGTTCTGGAACTTCTGGATTGAGGGCGCCCTCCGGCAGGAAGGTGTGGCTCCTGTAGAAATGCCCCAGCCCATCGGCTTCAATCCCGGAGTGGATGGCTGGAATGAGGGAAACGAAATCTCCATACCCTTATGAGCAGCATAAGTGACATCATGCACGACTCCGAAGTGAGAAAAGTGCAGCTTCTTTGCGAGAATCCGGATCGTTATGCCGTGCGCTATGAAGACGGCTCTTCGATGTTCGTGGACGGTGATGGTAAAATGATTAAAAGCCCTCTGGGACAGTTTGATGTCATCTCCAGGGTAGAGTTCATCGGCAGGATGCACGGCGTTCCGCACTTCGCCTTTGAAGGCAGGGACTACTCCAACCGTTATATGTCCGAGACCGGAATGTTCGATGTTGACGGACACCGGAAGATCTTCCGCGACCCCCGCTCGGCCGGGATAGAAGGCGTAGAGTACATCAAATGGGAGTTCGAGAGGCTCGAAAGAATGGCCAATGACCCTATGAATCCACGCAGGAACGACCCTGTACTGTTTGACCTCGATGAAAAACAATCCCTTGGAATGAAAATGCGATGAAAAAACTATTCAAGACAATTGCCGGTTGGTTCAAGGAAATGCGGAACCGGCCGGATGACTGGGAAAGCATGGACTATTACGAAAGGAAGCTCTATACCGCATCTGTGGGGCTTGCCGGCATAGTGGTCTTGTTTCCGGTAGTTGTAATAATGCTGATTGTAACGCTTTGCAGCCAGAGCTGTTCCACCCCCGGCAAGCTCCAGCGGATTCAGAAAGGCGCCCTCCAGGTAAGCATAGGCCTTGTGGATGAGCCGCTGCTTCCTCCTACGGAAATCTACGACCTGGAACGTCCTGATACACTCGTGGTCAGGGACGATGACGGAAGGGAGTATATCATCATGAAGGCCGTCAAGGATGAAGACGGAGAGATGGTGGCAACGGATGTCATTCCGGCGGCAGTGGTTGAAGCCCGCTTCCGCCACGTTGCAGAAAGACAGGGCAAGGTGGATATAGAATTCCAGATCCGTGTTCCCCGGGAAATGCAGGATGAGAGATGGCAACTGCGTTTCTATCCGCAGATGTACATCCTTGCAGATACCCTTGACCTTGAGAAAGTCATCGTTACCGGCGCCAAGTACAGGAAGGCACAATTGAGAGGATACCAGCAGTACGAGAGATTCCTTGCCAGCATCGTTACCGACAGTACCCGCTTTATCAACATACGCCTGCTGGAGCTTTTCATCCAGCGGAACATCCCCGACCTGTACGCTTTCAAGACCGACAGCACAATAGTTTCAGACGCACAGTTCCAAAGCGTTTACGGCGTAACCGAACAGGATGCCATCGAGCACTATACCAATACGATATCCAAACGCCTCAATGCCCGTCGGTTGGCACGAAGAGACGAGATGTACAGGAAATACATCCGCGTGCCAATCGTCCGCGAGGGCTTGAGGCTGGATACCGTAATCGTAGCTTCAAATGGTGATTTCGTCTATGACTACCTCCAGACAATTGCTGCACAGCCAGGACTGAGGAAGGTTGACGTAGTCCTTTCAGGGGACATCTGGGAGCAGGATAAACGACTGTATGAGATTCCCGGGACGGAACCGCTGACCTATTACATCAGCAGCCTGTCGGCGTTCGTGGATGCTACTCCACACTACAAGAAGCAGATTATCAGCCGCCGTGTGGAAGCCAATACCGCCTGCTACATAGACTTCGGACAGGGCTCCGACGTTATTCAGGAAAACCTCAGCAACAACCGATCCGAGATGGGACGCATCAAAGATAACCTGGCCAGCCTCATCGAGAACAAGGAATTCGACCTTGACAGCATAGTCGTGACCGCCAGCTGCTCTCCGGAGGGCTCCGTGGCCTTCAATACAAAGCTCTCCCAAAGGCGTAGCGAATCCGTAAGCCGCTATTTCGAGAACTATATGCAGGATTACCGCGAGCAGCTACAGCGTGAGGCAGAGACGGCTTACTACTTCGGCGGAACTGCCTACGAAATCCCTGCAGAGTCCTGGAATGACGTAAAGTTCATCTCCAGGAGCAATCCCGAGAACTGGCGCATGCTGGATTTCCTCATTGAGGACAGCGATTCCCTGAAGGCCCCCCAGAAGCGTGAATACTTCCGGGTCCGAAAGATTGAAGACCCCGACGCGAGGGAGAAAGAACTCTCGAAAAAGCCCTTCTACCGGTATCTCCGTGAGATATTCTACCCAAGGCTCCGAACCGTAAAGTTCGACTTCCACCTGCACCGCAAGGGTATGGTTCAGGATACAGTCCAGACCACTGTACTTGATGTGGATTATATGGCCGGAGTGGAGGCCTTGAATGAAAGGGACTATGAGACTGCCCTCCGGTTGCTGCGTCCATATCAGGATTACAATACAGCCCTGGCTTATTGCGCTCTGGACTATAACGCATCGGCGCTGGCCATCCTGGAAGAGTTGCCGGAGAGTGCTCCTGTAAACTACCTGCTGGCCGTTATCTACAGCCGTCAGGGCAAGGATAATGAAGCCGTGGGGCGCTTTATCCGTGCCTGCAGGCAGAATCCCGCCTATATCCACAGGGGCAGTCTGGACCCGGAAATATCAAGTCTTATTAACAGGTATAACCTTATAAACAATTATTTACAAACCCATTAATCCATTTTAATCATGCGAAAAATTGCTTTTTTTGCGGCTGTGGCCACAGCCCTCTGCACCATTGCGTGCAACAAAGAACTCTCCACTTCAAAGGAGGAAACACCTGTCCTTTCCGATGATGAAAGGGTGGAAGTCACCCTGACTATCACAGGTGGGGCCATGACCAAATCGGCCGACCAGGACATCGATGACAATCTGAGTGTCGTTCACAACATCCAGTTCTTCGCCTTCAACGAAGACGAATCCATCGATACCTACGTCAAGGTGACGGACGGCATGAGCGGCAGTATGCGTGTCAAGGCCGGTCAGAAGAAGTTCTGGGCCATCGTCAATGCCGATGACATCACTAATGTCCAGACTTTGGAGCAGCTTTTAGCCGTAAAGACACAGCTCTCAGACAACGCCGACGGATTCGTGATGGTAGGCAATTATAACTCCAACGTCGGGACTGATCCGATTCCCATTGAAGTCAAGCGTCTGGCCACACGCGTGGTCCTGAAAAAGGTCACCGCCGCGTTCACCAGCCCAGCCGAGGCGGATCTGGACTGCATCCTCAAGCGCGTCTATCTTATCAATGTCGCGGGTGACTTCAACCTGGGCTATACGGATGACCCCACCGTCTGGTACTCCAAAATGGCGTATGAGAGCCCGACCGGACTCGATGATCTGCTGAATACCACACTGACCCCCGGTCACAACTTGAAGAATGCAGCCTATGAGGTGCCCAGTTATCACTACTGCTATCAGAACCACAAGCAGCCGGACACCCAGTCCACTACCTGGAGCCCCCGTTTCACAAGAATCGTAGTTGAGGTGGAACTTGGAGGAACCACCTATTACTACCCGGTGAACCTCCAGTACATCGACTACGGCAAGTCTTATGAGATTGAAAACCTGACCATCACCAGGAAGGGCTCCATCAGTCCGGACCAGCCCATTACCATCCAGTCTGGTACCTTTGAAATCAGCGTGAAGGACTGGACCGTAGTGCCCGTCACAAACGGAATCACCATCTAACGACTCGAGGTCGTGATTTGATACTTTTCATAATGCTCGGGCCGGTCAAGGCCGGCCCTTTTCAATGCAAGAAACTATGCGAAAGATATTTACACTTATTCTGCCCCTGGCACTGCTGCTGCCTGTCTCCTGCAACAAGAACAATGAGTCGCAGGAAATCTTTTCAGGAGACGAAGAGCATACAGTTACAGTACGGATCAGGGCCTGTGGTACAAGTACCAAGGCTATGAACACATCCAGCCTTACGCTCGCCGATGGCGTACAGACCCTTGACCTGTACATTTTCCACCAGAACGAACCTGCCGAGGACAAGCACGTTTCCGTCACCCCTGACGACAGCGGCATCACCGAATACGTCATAAGGGAGAAGAAGGGGGAACGCGTAGGCATCATCGCCATGGCCAATCTGGATGCTGATACGGCCGCCTTGCTGGAAGGGCATTCCCTTGCCGACTTTGCCGATTCTTACAACATGCCATGTCCTATAGTGTGGACGGCGAACAACTTCGATTTCGACCGCATTCCCATGGTGGGCGCAGCAGACGCCTATTTCAATGGAGACAGCACTGCTGAAATTGAGCTCCGCCGCCTCATGTGGCGCATCGACATCGGCAGCATTGTATATGACCCGGAGGACGAAAGCCTCAGGGGGAAGGATGTGTTCGTGAAGACAATCGCCCTTACCAACATAGGCAACCATTTCAATCCAACCAAGTCCAGCAACATCGGCCATTTCTACAGCTGGTACCTGTTCTTCGGAAACGACGGCATGGCAACCGGTGCTTTCGGAGGCTGTGATGACGGATTCAAGTTCTACACCAATGCCCCAAGGGGGTGGGATCCAGCCGGAAGCTGGAATCCCGGAGGTCCGGGCATCCTGAACCAGAGCTATCCAAGGACCGTGAACGACAACTACAAGAAAGCCAAGGGAGTCCTGAATATCGATGCCACGGGCAAATATCTCACGGCAACCTGTCAGAGCTACAATGTCTCAGGCGGACAGGGACGGCTGGCGACGGCCGGAAACACCGCAGCCCAGAGTATGGCCATAGGAAAGAGCCTGTACGGTTTCATGGGCCGTGGCTGTTTCAGCGACTACAGTGTTGTGTGTACATACGACAACCAGGTCTCTTATCCGAAGCTTGTGGTAGAGCTTGTGATTGACGGAGTTTCCCGCTTCTATCCGGTGTGCATCACCTATCCGCAGCCGAACACGGTATATCAGGTGAGCACGATTACCATTACCGGCGACGGCTCAGACTATTCCAACTTCGTGGAGCAGAGGTTTCCCGCCACTTACACGGTTTCGGTAACGGACTGGGACGTGGTGGACATAGACAACATTGACATCGGCTTCAGGGACTGCTCAGGTACCGAAATCTATTAGGCCTATGAGAAGTACAATCAGATACTTGATTCCGGCGGTGCTGGTTGCACTGGCTGGATGCAATCCGGAAAACCTGCCGTGGACAGCCAGCGCAAACAGCGCTGGACAGGAAGTTGTTACCATTTCTTTCAACGTCGAGCCTTTCGACACTCAGGACACCAAAGGCATTGCGGCCGACATAGTTGATGACGAGGTAGACCGCATTGACATCTTCGCATTTGAGAGCAACGGTGATGTCCACGGACACACAGTAATTGGAGAGTACGGCGGAGACCCTCTGAATCTTGACGAAATCACATTCAGGGAATACGGCATTTCAGGAACGGTCCGCTGCTACCTGATTATGGCCAACCTGGATCCTGACAGCGCCGACTACATTGCCTCGCTGGACAAAAACGGAATCTGCACCTATCCCAAGGCCTTCATCCCGTGGAGTGCGGGGAACTGCCGCCCCGGGCGTCCTCTTATGGGCACCACGGCAAGAATAACTTTCTCAAGTAATGAATCCGGCACAGTGGAGCTGAACCTCATGCGCTATATGTCCAAGTTCAGGATTGGGACAATCACGGCGCAGTTCTGGGGTACTCCGGACCTATACCGTAACGTCTATGTGAAGCATGTGGCTTTCATCAACGGCTGGGACATCGTGAGAATCTGCCAGACTCGTCCGCAGGATTTCCAAAATGCGGACTGGGACATCTTCGGCCCCAAGGGCTGGTCCAGCAACGCCTTTGGCGGTGCGGAGTACAACTACTATATGGCCAACTGCTTCCTTGCGCAGGATGAGTGGAGCACTTACAATATGACCTATGCCGACATGCACGGCACCTACAATCTGGGCGAGTATGGCGGCAAGGGCAAGTTGAACCAGAGCTACAACTACCTGTACAACGACAACCACATGCAGCCAAAGCACTCCATTAATCTTACTGCACCAACCCCGCTCATCGATGTATCCCAGCAGACCTGGGACACAAACGCATATCTGCCAACGCTGGCCGGGAAGCTCTGTGACGAGTACGACGGGGACCTTGGCCCCCTACAGGTAAACAAGGTGTTTTACACCCTTCCCACCAAGTTCAACGCCTGGTTTACGGAGCCTACCTACGGCGACGAATCACAGAATAACGAGCTGCGCCTTTGCCTTGCCGTGAAGATAAACGGCACGCTCTATTTCTACTCCAAGATGATTACAGGGCTAAACCCGAATATGTACTATATCATCCACAACATCACCTTGGCCGGTGAACCCTCGGAGTATCCTAACACATGGGTGCGTGGCGGCCAGGTAACAAAAGCCGGAGTTTCGGAAGAACAATGGCACGTCCACGGGAACGTTGCCGAAATAGACAATCTGGTGCTATGAGACGGGGATTTTTACTCGGATTGCTGGGGCTGGTAGCCCTGGCGTCCTGCTCGGTCAAGGAAGACAGAAGCGACTGTCCGTGCTGGCTCACCGTGATTGCCGACGATGGAGTATCCGTAAGCGGATGGTTCGGTTCTATAACGCTGTTCAGCGCCCATATGGGCAGGATAGAGGATTATCTGGTCCCAAGGGGAAGCATTGAACTCGTGGCCAGTTACGGCAACTTCATCACCCCCGTCGGCGAACAGATGGACATGCTGTTCGCCCAGAGGCAAAATGTCAATACATGGGGGGAAACCGCAAAAGCCTCCGTTGAGCTATGCAAGAACTTTGCAACGGTCGAAGTGGACTTCAAGGACGAAGATGACGGCCATACCGGATATGACCTGCTTGTCAGCGGTACAGTATGCGGCGCCGATTCCCGCACACTGGAGCCAATAGAAGGAGTTTTCCGTTGTGTCCCGATCCCCAAAACCGGTTCCGGGGAAAGAGGCTATAAATTCCGCGTCCCGCGCCAGAAGGACAAGTCACTCATACTCACACTCTCTTATCTGGGGAATGTAGTCGAAACGATAGACCTTGGCTACCTTATAGCAAAGAGCGGCTTTGACTGGAGTGCCGAGAGCCTTGGCGATGTGTCCATCATAGCAGATATTCCGGCAATGACCTTCCTCGTCACAATCAAAGAGTGGGAAGGACCGGTATCGTTCAGCATTACTATTTGACATTAAGGCGGAGACATGAGGTCTTCGCTTTTTTATTTATTGGTGGCTTTGATATAACATTTGAAAAATGTAAAAACAAAGTGCACAAAAGGTGGTTGAGTATGAAGGAGTTGTTTACTTCTTTTCGTTACATTCAGTTGCCCAAAAGTTGAATCGCTATTCTATTCTGCCGTCAGTGGATTTGACTTAAGTATTTTTGTTTGGAGGCAGGTGCAGTTATGGTTAGAGATTTCCACTGGCGGGGCAAGGTTTCATTCGATTTCAAGAGGGCGTCCGGAGTGATGTCATATCCGCCGAATCCGTAAATGACGGCCTGAAGGAGGGCGCCTGCACCGGTGAGGAAGTATGGATTTCCGGAGACGGGGGTTTCGGCGAGGGCGCAGAAGGGCTGGCGGAGGTTGGGCTCAAAACTGCGGCGGAAGAACTCATATGCTTTGTCTGTATCACCAAGTCTGGCATACTGCACCGCGAAAATGCCCCAGGTCATTGCTGGGCCGTCCTTTGAGTCAATTCTTGGGGCATAGTACTCCAAGTCCCTGCGGATTCGTTCCGGATCTGTAATAAGCCCCAGCGGATACGCCAGAAGGTTTGGATCGGCCTGTTTGGTAAGCCGCCCGTCATAGCATTCGTAATCAAGGGTGATACCGTCCTTCTCAGGAATGACGAGGCTCTCGGCGATTGAACTCCAGTTGTTCGGGACGGATTCTCCAAGAATTCCGGCAGCTTTGACGGCAGCGCGGAGCGCAAGCTTTGCGGAGCCGTTGGTAAAGGCATTGTTATCAACGTGCTGGGCATATTCATCGGCCCCTACTACGTCCCGGATGGAATAGCTGCCGTCTAGGTTGGGAGTAACACGGCTTTCGAGGAACCGGGCGACTCCATTGAGAAGCGGCCAGCATTCCCGGAGCTTCTCCTTGTCATGCGTTACCAGATACCGGTTCCAGGCGGCAATGGCGATATCGGCGGATATATGGTGCTCAAGCGGACCGGTAAGGGCCCAGGACGGGGTTGTCTCCTTGCCGTCCCAGTCGGATTCCCAAGGAAACATAAGTCCATTGTAGCCGAATTCCCTGGCGCGGGCGGCGGCTCCGGTCATACGGTCCAGACGGTACCGGAGCATTGAATCGGCCATCCCGGGATTCATTATCAGCATCACCGGATACATCCACATCTCCGAGTCCCAGAAGACGTGACCGTTATACCCTTTTCCGGTAAGGCCCATCGGTGAAACGCTGAGGCCCGTCCCTTCGCGGATGGACCCGTAAAGGTTGAAAAGAGCCATCCTCACCGCTTGTTGTGAAAGCGGATCTCCATCTATGACGATATCTCCCTTCCAAAGGTCTTCCCACGCCTTGCGGTGCTGCCTGATGGCTTTTTTGACTCCCGTTTTTCTCAGTTCCTCCAATTGCTTCCGGGCCTCGGCGGCAGGGTCTTCGGACTCCAATCCGGTGACAATGGACGAGGCGATGACAAAGTGCCCGGGGCGCTTGTCTATAAGGCCTGTTGCCGTAGAAACTTTATATCTGCCGTGAGGAGTTGAACTGTCAATGAAGCTGTCTTCCAGTCCGATAAACTCCACTTTCAATCCCCGTGGCGCATCTGTGGAAACATCCATTAGAAGGCAGTTCGGGTGAGCCCTGAGGGCGATGATGCGGTATTGCACGGAGACCTTTCCGTCGGCAACGAAAGAAGTGCGATGCTCGGCATTCCGGATATCCACGGTCTGCTGCCAGCGGGTAATATTCCAGTCACACCGTCCATCGATTATCATTGAAATATTGAAAGGGACGGGGCCATCCGGTACGGCGTCCACACCTGCGGCATCGTCATAATCGAAAACGTGGTTAAGCATTACACGCTCCACGGAAAAGGGTTCCTTCCCGGGCAGTATGCCAAGACGGCCGTTCGCCATTGCCATACCATAGTACTCAGAGGCGGTGTGGTCAGTTGCCGTGATGCTCCAGTCGTCGAAAGAGGCCAAGGGCTTGAAATTGACGGCCTGTCCGCCTCCGGGGGCAAGGACAATGTCCAAGGTATCTTCTGAAGTTACGACGCGAGTGCTGATGGTGTAAGCGTAAGGATTTGATTTCCAGTTGGCATCCGGAGCGTCGGCATAGATGGTTGCCGTATATATGACTCCCGGCGTCAGAAAGGAGAGAGGCTGGTTCAATGTGCGGCCCTCTTCGTTTGTGACTGCACCGTAGAAGAACTCGTCCTCGGCACGGCGCACTATGGCCACATACTGGCCGATTTCTCCCTGAAGGGCCCTGGACCAGTCACAGTCCGGTTTGAAGTCCCGGAAGAACTGGAAAGCCGGATGGCCCTCGTAGTTCTGGATGAGGTCCGCCGCCATCTGCATGGGAGAATACAGAACAACCCACAGGGCAATCTGCTTTGCCAGGGTGGTGTTCACGCGGCACTGGGAAGAGTGCACGTTGTTCCAGACCTTGACGTCAGGACTTCCGGCGATGGACTTGTACTGGATGTCAAAGATTCCCGGCGTGTAGTCCATGGGCCCGCTCAGGAGGCGGGTGAACGGAAGTATCTCGTGGTGAGAGGGTTTGTTGCCGCTGCTCCAGGCGTTCCATTCCATGCCGCGGGCTCCTTCACGGGTCATGAAGTTGGGATAGGTCCTCCGGAGGCCGGTTTCCTTGATGGGCTCGTGAGCATCTACCATAATATGCCTTTTGGCGGCCTCTGCGGCCACTTTTGCATAGTGCCTCACGCCGTACTGGCTGTGATGGTAATGGCCGTCAAGGAGCCAGCCGGCATAGCCGGTCTTGAGTGAATGAATGCCCCTTTCCGCCGCAAAGTCAAGGTCGCGTTCAAGCTGCTTTTCATACCAGGCAACCTCTCCGGCGGTCTCGTGATGGATGATGTAATCCACGCCCTTTTCACGCGCATAGGCCAACACTTTGTCCAGGTCGAAGTCCGGTGCCGGACAGGTGAAATCGAAGTCGTGATGCGCCCAGCCAAGGGTCCAGCCATCGTTCCAGCCTTCTAACAGCACGGCATCCACGTTGTTATCGGCAGCAAAGTCTATGTACTTTATTGCATTCTCCGTGGTGGCCCCGTGCCTGTGGCCCTTGCCCCAGGAATTGAGGCCCAGGTGCATTCCCCACCATACGCCCACGTACTTGGCCGGCTTGATCCAGGACACATCCTCCAGGGCGCAGGGCTCGTTGAGGTTCAGGATAAGGCCGGAATTGATAAGGTCCACCGCTTTCCTTCCAATCTGCACCGTCCTCCATGGAGTTTTGAAAGTTCCAGGGACGATTGCTTTCTGCTCCAGGTTCTCCGGTCCGTCCGGCGCCAGGGCGGCCACGAAGCCGTTCCCGGCCTTCTTGAGCGTCATCTCCGGAAAGTCCATCAGGGCGGCCTCATGGATACTGCCGTAAAGGCCGCCGTCGGTGTGGAAAGTCATGGGAGTATTGGCATCCTGGAGCTCGGAAAGCTTCATCCGACGGTACTCCTGCTCATAGGAATCGAAGTTTGCCGGAATGGACCAGCTGTCACCGTCAGAGGCAACATTGAACTGTGTGAGTTCATCAGTTATAACCAGACTATCCCTAATCTTATACTCATAGCGGAATCCGGCCCCGTCATCGAACACCCTGAAACGGAGAGTGAGACAGGCGTCGTCATTGGCAAGCCGTACTTTCAGTTCGCGGTGATTATCAGTTATCTCTTTGTTCTCTCCCCAGGGCTGCCGCCAGGAATCTTTATGAGAGGAGACCTTTGTGCCCAGCAGGTGGAAGCCATCTTTCAGGTTAACCAGATTGGCATTGTGCCCAAGGGCCGATTCGGCGATAAATGGCTTACCGTCAACAGATATGGAGTACAGAGGCTCTCCGCTTCCTGAGAGGGAAAACAGCAGTTTAATGCTGCCGTCAGGGGATGTGACGGAGGTTTTTGGGGTACAGGAAAAAAGCAGAAATACAGCCACTAGATTGACAAGCCGTGTTATGGTCAAGATACTATTCATCGAGCAATTGAACCAATTCCTTTTTGCGT
>JAILJO010000006.1 GCA_024694675.1 Bacteroidales bacterium
GGCTCTTTAGGTGTGCCGTGTCTAGTCTCTGCACCTTCCTTCAATTGAAGGCTTGGCTCAAGATTGCCTTCAGCGTTGCCTGTTAAGGTTTCCTTGAATTTACGGCATTCTACATCTCTCTTTTCAGAGAGTGCACTCAAATGTGTCTAAGTCCCTCGTGTCTACCATTCCACCACCAAGGCGATGGGACTGCAAAGATAGTGTTTTTTTGCAAAAGGGCCAACTTGTCCACCAAAAACGCCATTTCGGTGGATGGGGGTTACAAAACGTCGAGGATTTCGTCCTCGGTGACGAGGTTGAAGTCGCCTTCGATGGAGTTTTTGAGCATGGCGGCGGCGGTGGCGAAGTCAAGGCCGCGCTGGGGGTCTCCGGGCCACTTTTCGGCGGCATGGATGTAGGCGGCGACGAAGGCGTCACCAACGCCCACGGGGTCCACGATGTTCTGGATGTCCCAGATGCGGGTGCGGTATATGGTGCCTTTGTACCACAGAAGGGCGGTCAGGGTGTGGTGGGACGATGTCATCTGGTTGCGGAGGCCCAGCATCATCTCTCCGCAGTTGGGGAACTGGCGGTGCATTTCTTCGAAATACTTCCCGTAGGCTTCCATGTCAAGCTCAGTATCGGCCTGCATGTGGCCCATGGGGACCTGGGGGACGGCGGTGGCGATTTCCCACTCGTCCTGGTCGCCGAAGATGAAGTCGCTGTACTGCATGAGGCGGTTCAGGGTGGCGTGGGCATCGGCCCCTTCGTACTTCCAGAGGTTCTTGCGGTAGTTGATGTCGCAGGTGATGCGGAGACCGGCGGCACGGGCGGTCCGGACGGCTTCGAAGGTGGCGTCGGTGGCGGACTGGGAAACCGCGCAGGTGATGCCGGAGCAGTGGAAGATATCGGCCTTGGAGAAGATGTCCTTCCAGGGATACATGCCCGGGGCCGATGAATAGAAGGACGATCCCGCCCTGTCGTAGATGACCTTGGAGCGGCGGAGGTCCTTTGCCGGCTCATAATAATAAGTGCCGATGCGCTGCCCGCCAAGGACGATGTGGTTTACGTCCACCCCGCGGTAACGGAGGGTGTGCTTGCAGGCGGCCGTGAGGTCGTTGTCCGGGAGCCTGGTCACGTACTCCACGTTGTTGCCAAGAAGGGCCAGGGAAACGGCCACGTTGGCCTCGCTTCCGCCAAACTGACCTTCCCAGACATTACCCTGCCCAAGGCGCCTTGCACCCTCTTTTGAGTAGCGGAGCATTATCTCTCCGAACGTTACTATCCTTTTTCCCATACAGAATCACTTGAAAAGCGTATCAAAGATACGAAAATTGTTCGTTTTTGCGTAAAAAGGATTATAAATTGAAAACAATTACCTATATTAGTAGACCGAAAAAACATAACAATATCTATATAACACTAATTATTCAAATCATTGGAGGAAACCTATGGATAAAATCAAAAATCTCGCGGATCTCCGCAAGATGAAAGAAGGTATGCAGTCCAGGATGTCGCTGCGTGAAAACAGCAACTCCGACGAAGCTATCATTCAAATCAAGGTCGGAATGGCCACCAGCGGTATTGCCTCGGGTGCTAAGGAAACCATGAACTACCTTATCACAGAACTTGACAAGCGCCAGATCAAGGCCCTTGTCATGCAGGTAGGTGACATGGGTTACAGCTATGCAGAGCCCACCGTAGAGGTTACCATTCCCGGCAAGGATCCCGTCGTGTTCGGAGACGTCAAGATTCCGCGCGCACAGGAAATCATCGAAAAGTACATCATCGAAGGTGAACTTATAGAAGGCATCCTGCCGGCTAATTACAGATCCATCTAAAACCTTAACCACCCCAAAAGAGCGATTATGGCAGTAAAAATGCATATTCTGGTATGCGGTGGAACAGGTTGCTCCGCATCCGACAGCCACGCAATCATTGATGAACTCAACAAGGAACTCGTGGCTCACGATCTTACGGACTTCGCAAAAGTGGTCGTCACCGGCTGCTTCGGTTTCTGCGAAAGGGGTCCCATCGTGAAAATCATCCCTGACAATACTTTCTACACAAGGGTAAAGCCTTCTGACGCAAAGGAAATTATCGAGGAGCACATCATAAAGGGCCGCAAGGTACAGCGTCTCCTTTATGTTGCACCGGATACCAACAAGAGCGTAACGGACTCCAAGCACATGGAGTTCTACAAGAAGCAGCTCAGGATCGCCCTCCGCAACTGCGGTTTCATCGATCCTGAAAACATCGAGGAAGCAATTGCACGCGACGGCTACGCCGCCCTTGGCAAGTGCCTCACTGAAATGACCCCCGTACAGGTCATCGAGGAAATCAAGAAGTCCGGCCTCCGCGGACGCGGCGGCGCAGGCTTCCCCACCGGCCTCAAATGGGAAATCGCTTCCAAGAGCCGCGTAGGCGAGCAGAAGTACGTCGTCTGCAACGCTGACGAGGGAGACCCCGGCGCATTCATGGACCGTTCCCTCCTGGAAGGCGACCCTCACTCCATCCTTGAAGCAATGGCCATCTGCGGCTATTGCATCGGCGCAAGCAAGGGTCTTATCTACATCCGTGCAGAGTATCCTCTGGCTATCCACCGTCTCCAGGTGGCCATTGCACAGGCAGAGGAATACGGACTCCTTGGCAAGGACATCATGGGCACGGGCTTCGACTTCGACATCGAGCTCCGCTACGGTGCGGGCGCATTCGTCTGCGGTGAAGAGACCGCCCTCATCCATTCCATGGAAGGAAAGAGAGGCGAGCCCACCTTCAAACCCCCGTTCCCCGCACAGTCCGGTTACCTTGAGAAACCCACCAACGTGAACAACGTCGAGACCTACGCCAACATCCCCGTCATCATCAACAAGGGAGCGGCCTGGTTCTCCAGCATCGGCACTGAAAAGTCAAAGGGCACCAAGGTGTTCGCCCTGGCCGGCAAGATCAACAACGTGGGCCTCATCGAGGTCCCTATGGGTATCACCCTGCGTGAGATCATCTACGAGATCGGCGGCGGCATCAAGGGAG
>JAILJO010000028.1 GCA_024694675.1 Bacteroidales bacterium
TTCCGGAGCCATGGTGGTGTACACGTTGGTCACGTCCTCGTCGTCCTCCAGCAGGCCGGTGAGCTTCTCCAGGGTGGCACGCTGCTCCGGAGTAACCTCCTTGAGGTCCACGTTGGGGATTTGCTCAAAACCGCCGGAAACCAGTTCGTAACCTTTCTCTTCGATGTACTTCTGGATTTGTCCGTAGGCGGTGTAGTCTCCGTAGATGGAGATTTCCACGGTCACATTCTCATCCTCGTCTTCCACTTCCTGGCGGAATACTTCCTCTGCGCCGAAGTCAATGAGCTCAAGCTCCAGTTCTTCCAGGTCGATGGGCTTGGCCGGATCTTCCTTGATGCGGAAAACGCACTTGTGGTCGAACATAAAGGCCACGGAACCGCTGGTCTGGAGGGAGCCGCCGCACTTGGTGAAGTAGCTGCGCACGTTGGCAACGGTGCGGGTGTTGTTGTCCGTTGCAGCCTCTACAAGATAAGCGATGCCGAAGGGGCCGAAGCCTTCGTAGACGATCTCCTTGAAGTCACCGGTCTTGGCCTCGGTGGCCTTCTTGATGGCACGCTCGATGTTTTCCTTGGGCATCTGTTCTGCCTTGGCCTCTGCGATAAGGGCGCGCAGGCGGGGGTTACCGGTTACTTCGGCACCGCCCTGCTTTACGGCGATGGTGATTTCCTTGCCCAGTTTGGTGAAGGTTTTGGCCATGTGGCCCCAACGCTTCATCTTGCGCTCCTTGCGGAATTCAAAAGCTCTTCCCATATTATTCGGCTTCTATACGGCTGATGTACTTGTCAATCTCGGCAGCTTCCGGGGCGTTGGGCCACTTGTCCTTGACTTCCTTGTAGTAGGCGAGGGCTTTGTCCTTGTTGCCCATTTCCTCGGCCACGATGCCGGCCTTGAGGAGGTATGCGGCGGCAAACACGTTGTCCGTGGTCTTGACGGCCTTGTCATACCAGTTGAGGGCGGTGGCATAGTCTTCCAGACCCACATAGGCATCGCCGATGCAGCTCTGTGCGCGGGCCAGGAGGATGGGATCCTCACCCTTGTACTTCTTGAGGAAGCTGATAGCCTCTTCATATTCTCCCAGGTGGAGCTTGGCTACGCCGGCGTACATGTATACGGACTGACCGCCCTTGGCGCCGAACTGGTCGATAATGTCCTCAAAGCCCAGGTCGTTGCCGTCACCCTTGAGGGCGAGCTCATACTCACCGGACTCAAACCACTGCTCCGCGCGGACCATCTGGTCCTGGGCCTGTGCCTTCTTGGGCTGCAGGATGAAGCGGTTGTAGGCCAGGATGGCCAGGGCGATGATGAGCACGGCCAGCACGCAGCCGTAAATGATCTTTCCGTTCTCCTTGAAGAACTGTTCCGTCTTGGAAACCGCCTCCGCTACGTTCTGCTGGCGGATTTCCTCTTCTTTGGTTTTCTTTGCCATGATATAATTACGTTTTATCTATTTGCTATAGTTGATTTCAGCCCGCAAATTTAGCAAAAAAAATGTATATTTGCAATTGAAACGCGTGAGCCATGCCCATCCTCAAAAAAATAGTTGTCCAGGATTTCCGGAACATCCAGTTCCAGGAAGTCTCCTTCAGCCCCAATGTGAACTGTATCAGCGGCAGCAACGGGGCGGGGAAGACCAATCTGCTGGACGCCATCTATTACCTTTCCATGACCAAGAGCGCCTTCCCGGCCCCGGACCGCAGCAACTGGCGGTACGGCACGGAAGGCTTCACCGTTGGTGGCTCTTATGCCATGGAGAACGGCCTGGAATCCCGTTTTTCCCTCAAGGTGGGGGCCGATGGAAAGAAGCTGGTGCGGGACGACAAACCCTGTCCCCGTCTGGCGGAGCATATCGGCCTTTTGCCTGTGGTTATGATCACTCCTTCGGACGGTGCGCTGGTGAGTGAGTCCGGGGAGGAACGCCGCCGCCTTTCCAACGCCGTCCTTTCCCAGATGGACCGGGAGTATCTGGCTGCCGCCCAGGCGTATACGCGCCTTCTGGGCCAGCGGAACAAACTCCTAAAGGACGGCCTCCAGGACTGGGATCTCCTTACGGTCTTTGACCGTCAGATGGAATCGGCCGCGGGTACCATTTATGAGGCCCGGAAGCGCCTGGCAAAGGATCTGAATCCGCTGGTGGGAGAGTACTACCGGCTCATTTCCGGCGGAGGAGAGAAGGTGGGCGTGGAATACCGCTCAGACCTCTCGGAAGGCCCTCTCACGGAGCTATTTGCCGCCCGTCGGGAGAAGGATTTGGTGCTCCGCTACACCTCCTGCGGCGTCCAGCGGGACGATTTCCTTTTTACCATGGATGGCCATCCCATCCGCCGTGCCGGTTCCCAGGGACAGCAGAAGTCCTTCCTGGTGGCCCTCAAATTCGCCCAGTACGAGATTATGAAGCGCAGTTACGGCTTTGCTCCGCTCCTCCTGTTGGATGATGTTTTTGACAAGCTGGACCTGGACCGCATCGGCAATCTTATCGGCCTTGTGGCCGGCTCGGATTTCGGCCAAATTTTCATTACCGATACGGATCCAGTGCGCATCCACGCCATTGTGGACCGTCTTACGGAGGACAGGGCGTATTTCAACGCTGCCGGGGGCGTATTAACCCGCGTGGAGAAGCCATGAGTGAGGATCAGTCTCCTATTCGCATCCACCGCAAGCAAGCCCTCTCCATGGAGGAGCTTGTCCAGCAGTACATTAAATCCATGAAATTGGCCGCCGGGCTCAATACGCAGCGCATTTTTGAGGCCTGGGACGCCTGCTCCGGCGCCGGTCCCTTCACGCTCAAACGCTTCTTCCGGGACGGCAAACTCTATATTACGCTCAATTCTTCCGTAATCCGGAACCAGCTGTATTTCCAGAAAGACTCTCTGGTGGAAAAGATGAATGCCTGGCTTTCCGAGGACAAGCTTTTCACGGCCGATAACCGCACGGTGAATTTCATCCGGGGATTAATCCTGAAATAGTGGAAAAGTCCGCGATTTTCGCTATATTTGTGGAATAGATTACCACAGGGTATGAAAATCGTCGCAGACACTAATATTCCGTTCCTCAAAGGCGTCCTGGAGCCTTATGCAGAGGTTGTCTATATGGACGGCCGCGCCATAGATAGGGAGGCCATGAAGGATGCCGATGCCATCATCATCCGCACCCGCACCAAGTGCAACGAGGAAACCCTCGCCGGTTCCCGCGTGGAGATGATTGCCAGCGCCACCATCGGCACGGATCACATAGACCTGGAATGGTGCAGGAATCACGGAATTGAGGTGAAGAATGCGGAAGGCTGCAATGCCGGCGGGGTAATGGACTATGTCTTTTCGGCCCTGTACGGCACGGCTTCCCGGCGTTCCATCAAGCTGGAGGAGGCCACTATCGGCATCATCGGCGTGGGCAATGTGGGAAAGCTTGTGGAAAAGATGGCCCGGAGCCTGGGCTTCCGCGTGCTCTTAAACGACCCTCCGCGCGCAGAGGCGGAAGGTCCGGAAGCGTTTGTGGATCTGGATCAGCTCCTTAAGGAGTCCCAGGTGGTTACCATGCATGTCCCGCTGGACGAGACCACGCGTGGCATGGCGGGCGTTGAATTCTTTGAGAAAATCCGTCCCGGCGCCATCTTCATCAACGCATCCCGCGGGGAAGTGGTGGACGAGGCGGCGCTCCTGCACGCCCGTCCCAAGCTGGGTGCCGTAAT
The DNA here is from genome assembly GCA_024694675.1 of Bacteroidales bacterium. Taxonomy (GTDB): domain Bacteria; phylum Bacteroidota; class Bacteroidia; order Bacteroidales; family UBA932; genus Cryptobacteroides. The sequence continues at coordinate 3,686 of JAILJO010000028.1, forward strand.
CCTGGACACCTGGTGCAACGAACCGTTCGTAAATCCCAACCTCATAGATGTTTGCGATGTAGCCACTCCGCACATTGCCGGCTATTCGTACCAGGGAAAGCAGAACGGCACAGCCCGGGCGGTGCAGGCCGTTGCGCGTCATTTCGGCATAAAGGAACTGTATCATTTTGTTCCTGTAACGGACGATGAGGCGTTAAGGCCCACCAAGATAGACCTCCGCGGCAAGTCGCAGGGGGAAATTGCCGCCATCCTGCAGTACAATTACCCCATTTTTACGGACGATTTCCTGTTCCGCTCCCATCCGGACAGCTTTGAAAAGCTCCGGAGCGAATACAATTACAGAAGGGAATTTTATATTGACTAACCACATAACTATGTTCAATCAGAAAGACATTCAGCAGATCCAGGAACGCGGCGCAGATCCGCGCGAGGTATCGCGTCAGGTGGACTGTTTCCGCAACGGTTTCCCCTGGATGAAGATCGTTGGTCCCGCCACGCCGGAACGCGGCATCAAGGTAATGGACCCTGCAGCCGTCAAAGAGGCTGTGGCGTATTATAAGAAGGCCGATATTCACGGTAAAAGCAAGTTCGTACCGGCCTCCGGCGCCGCTTCCCGCATGTTCAAGGACATGTTCGGCGGCCTGGCCAAACTTGAGGGCGGGGAAGACCTTCCGGCCGATGCTCCCGGCGCTAAACTGGCTGCCCGCATCAAGGATTTTGCCTTCTACACGCCGGAACTCTTTGGGGAGCCGGAAGACAGCGCGGCCTATCGGCTTAAAGCCCTCCGCCTACTCCTGAAGGAAGACGGTCTGGCCTACGGAGCCAAACCCAAGGGCGTCCTCAAATTCCACCGCTATCCCGCAGAGGTTCGTACGGCCATTGCGGAGCACCTGGTAGAGGCGCAGGAATACATGCGCAATGCCGATGGAACCTGCAACCTCACCGTAACCATCTCCCCGGAGCACCAGGCTCTCTTTGAAGAGGTCATCGGCGCGGTGAAAGAGGCCTATGAGAAGCGTTATGGCGTCAAATACAACATCAAGTTCACCTTCCAGGACAAGGCCACGGACACGCTGGCAGTGGACCCGGATAACAAGCCTTTCCGCAAAGCCGACGGCAGCCTCCTCTTCCGTCCGGCCGGGCACGGCGCCCTCATCCATAACCTCAACAAGGTGGAAGATGAACTGGTGAGTATCAAGAACATAGACAACGTTGCACATGAGAAGCTCCTGCCCGTCACGGCAGAATACAAGCAGGTGCTCATGGGCGTTGCCCTCCAGCTCAGGGACCGCATTTTCGGCTACCTCAAACAGCTGGACCAGGCACCCACCGTACAGCTTTGCAATGAGATAGAGAACTTCCTGGATAAGACCCTCTGCGTCCAGATGCCCCTGGCCCGCAGCGAGGCCGAAAGGGTGGAAATGCTCCGCGCTAAGCTCAATCGACCCATCCGCGTCTGCGGTATGGTTCGCAACGAGGGAGAACCCGGCGGCGGTCCGTACGTGATTGCCGGAAAGGACGGTTGCACCAGCCTCCAGATCCTGGAAAGTGTCCAGATCAACAAGGAAGACGCCGGCGCCATGGCCGCCATGTCCCGCGCCACGCACTTCAATCCCGTGGACCTGGTCTGCTGCCTCCTGGACTATAAGGGCAACCACTTTGACCTCCTCAAGTATGTGGATCCGGAAGCCGGCTTCATAAGCTCCAAGAGCTTCGAAGGTCGCGAGCTGAAGGCTCTGGAGCTCCCGGGCCTCTGGAACGGCGCCATGAGCGACTGGAACACCCTTTTCGTCGAAGTCCCCTCCGCGACCTTCAACCCCGTCAAGACCGTCCTCGACCTTCTCCGTCCCGCCCACCAGCAGTGAAGTCGTGCAGAGTAATTTAAGCGCTATGAGAAAAGTTATTGACTGTATCGTGACGTCTCCGGCAGAGGAGGGGACGCTGGAGGCGTTGCGGAATGAGCCGCTGGTGGGGAAAGTTATCGCGGCGGAAGGGCCTCTGGGGGCGACAGAGACGCTGAGGCGGCTTTCGGCGGAGATTGAGGCGCCGTATGTGCTTCTTTATATCAAGCATACAGGGCTCTCCCTGGTCCACAATGCGTTGCGAAGGATGATAAGCGTCGCCGAGGACAGCGGCGCGGCGATGGTCTATGCCGACCACTTCTTCAAGAAGGCGGACGTCGTCTCTCCCGCGCCTGTCATCGACTGCCAGGAAGGGGCCCTGAGGGACGATTTCGATTTCGGTTCAGTGCTGCTTTACAGGACCTCCGTTTTCAAGGAGGCTGTCGCGTCGATGGATGCGGTCTATTCATTCGCCGCCCTCTACGACCTCCGCCTGAGGGCGCAGAGGCTCGGCAGCCTTGTCAGGATAGGGGAGTTTCTCTACTACGAAGTGGAGACCGACCTCCGGACCTCCGGCGAGAAGCAGTTCGACTATGTGAACCCGCGTAACCGGGAGGTCCAGATTGAAATGGAAAAGGCCGTCACGGCCCACCTGAAAGCGATCGGGGCCTATATTGCCCCGTCCGAGGTCTCCTCGATAGACGTTTCTGAAGGGGAGTTTCCGGTGGAGGTGTCTGTCGTTATCCCCTGTAAGAACAGGGTGCGTACCGTCGGCGACGCCATCCGCTCCGCCCTTTCGCAGAAGACTTCGTTCCCCTACAACGTCTTTGTCGTCGATGACAATTCGACCGACGGGACGGTGGATTTTATCAAATCCTTCGACGACCCGCGCCTTGTGTATATAGCCCAGGACACTTCCTGGCACGCCATAGGCGGCAACTGGAACGCGGCGATCTTCGATCCGCGTTGCGGCCGCTATGCCGTTCAGCTCGACTCTGACGACATGTACAGCGGACCTGACACTCTCGAAAAGTTCGTGGAGACCTTCCGCCGTGAAGGCTGCGCCATGGTCGTAGGTACCTATCAGATGACGGACATCGACCTCAATCCCCTTCCTCCGGGAGTCATCGACCACAAGGAATGGACTGAGGAAAACGGCCGCAACAACGCTCTCCGCGTCAACGGCCTCGGCGCGCCCCGCGGCTTCTTTACCCCCGTCCTCCGCGCCCTCGGCGGTTTCCCTACGACAAAATACGGCGAGGACTACGCACTCGGCATCCGTATCTGCCGGTCCTGGCGCATAGGCCGCATCTGGGACGTCGTCTATAACTGCCGCCGCTGGTCGGACAACTCCGACGCAGACCTCTCCGTCGAAAAGGTCAACTCCAATAATTATTATAAGGACTGGCTCCGCACGGTCGAACTCCGTGCGAGGCTTCGCTCCAAAAGCAAATAACACAATGCGGAACAAGTTTTTCCTGACGGTCGCCATTGTGGTGACCCTGGCATCCTGCCTGACGGCGGAAGCCCGTAAAAAAGTCATTGATTCCCGGACGAATTATGCCAGGGAGGTGCTGCAGCCGTATGTTGACAGCGGACAGCTTCCGGGCGCCATAAGCGTTTTCTACAAGGACGGAGTCCAGGAAACTTGCTGCATCGGCTATGCCGACGTAGCCGCAAAGCGCCGTATAAAAATGGACAGCGCATTTATGCAGTGCTCGCAGACCAAGGGCTTCTGTGGTGTGACCATCGCCAAACTCGTCGAGGAAGGCAAACTTTCCCTTGACGACCCCGTGTCAAAATATCTGCCCGAGTTCGCCGAACTCTGGGTGATGGACGAAAAAAACGACAGCGTCCGGACGCTTCACAAAGCCAAGAACACGCTGACTGTCCGCATGGTTATGAATCACACCGGCGGCTTCCCCTTCGAGGCAAGCGTCAAGCGCCGTGACGTAAGGGGAGGAGGCTGGTCCGGAGGCGCCCGGCTCCGCCAGGTGGCTGCGGTCGCGGCCGCTTC
>JAILJO010000030.1 GCA_024694675.1 Bacteroidales bacterium
ACGAAGATGTCCGGCTCTGCGGTCTGGTAGGTGAGTTTATCGGCAATGGGGTAGACGCCGCGGAAGAATTCCACCTTGGTGTCCTTGAGGAGGTCCTTGAGGACGACGGTCTGGCCTATCGCGAAGATGACCATATCGGCATCAAGGGTAATGAGTTCGGACTCATCGTACTCCGGTGCGAACTTGTGCTCCGCGTTGAAGACGGAGGTGCATTTTTTGAAGACGATGCCCGTAACCTTCTTGTCTCCAAGTACTTCCTTGGGTCCCCAGCCGGGGTTCAGGACTACGCCGTCCTCGCGGGCTTCGGCCCTTTCCTCGAGGGATGCGGGCATGATGTCCTCCGTTTCAAGGGAAAGCATTGTGACCTCCGAGGCGCCGCTTCTCATGGCAACGCGGGCTGCGTCGATGGCAACGTTTCCGCCGCCCACTACGACCACTTTGCCCTTAACTTTGACCTTGCCGCAGTTGGCATCGTGCAGGAAGTCGATGGCGGTGGTGGTGCCTTTGAGGGTTTCACCGGGGATACCGGGAAGGCGTCCGCCCTGGCAGCCAATGGCCACGTAGAAGGCCTTGTAGCCCTGTTCGCGGAGCTGGGCGATGGTGATGTCCTTGCCCACTTCCACGCCGGTGCGTACCTCTACGCCAATTTCTTTCATTATGTCGATTTCCGCCTTGATGACGTCCTTGTCAAGTTTGTAGGAAGGTATGCCATAGCGGAGCATGCCGCCTGGCTCTTCGTTCTTCTCGAATACGGTGGGCTTGTAACCCATCGTGGCAAGGTAATTTGCGCAGCTCATGCCGGCAGGGCCGCCGCCTATGATGGCAATCTTCTCTTCCCAGCGCTCCTGGACGTTGGAGCAGATGTTCACCTCAGGGATGAACCTTGTCTCTGCCTTGAGGTCCTGCTCCGCGATGAATTTCTTCACGGCGTCGATTGCGATGGGCTGGTCGATTGTTCCGCGCGTGCAGGCGTCCTCGCACCTGCGGTTGCAGACGCGGCCGCACACGGCAGGGAAAGGGTTCTCCCTCTTGATGAGTTCAAGTGCTTCAGTGTATTTACCTTCGGCAGCCTTCTTGAGATAGCCCTGGACGGCGATATGGGCCGGGCAGGCGGTCTTGCAGGGGGCTGTACCGGTGGGGTAGCAGTTGATGCGGTTCTTGTCGCGGTAGTCCTCGTCCCACTTGTGCGGGCCCCATTTTGCGGCGTCAGGGAGTTCCTGTTTGGGATAGGTCTGGGGACCGTGCTTGGTGCAGAGTTTCTGGCCAAGGCGAACGGCGCCGGCAGGGCAGTACTCTACGCAGCGGCCGCAGGCGACGCAGTTCTTGGGATCCACCTCCGCAACGTATGCGCTGCGGCTCATGTTGGGTGTATTGAAGAGCTGTGAGGTCCTTAAAGCATTGCAAATCTTGACGTTGCAGTTGCAGATTGCGAAGATCTTGCCCTCACCGTCGATGTTGGTTACCTGGTGCACGAAGCCGTGGTCCTCTGCCTTTTTGAGGATAGCCATTGCCTCGTCGTAGGTGATGTCGTGGCCGCGGCCGGTCTCGCGGAGGTAGTCGGCCATGTCGCCCACGCCGATGCACCAGTCCCTGTAGTCGTCCGCGCAGCCCTCGTCCAGTTTCTTGCGGCCGTAGCGGCAGGAGCATATTCCAACGCCTATGTGGCCCTCGTATTTCTTGAGCCAGTAACTTATGTGCTCAATGTCCACGGACTGGTTCTCCATGGAGATGGCCTTCTCTACGGGTATCACGTGCATGCCGATGCCGCTTCCTCCCATGGGCACCATGGGGGTTATTTTCTCCAGAGGGAGGAAGGTCATGCGTTCGAAGAACATGGCCAGCTCCGGGTGCTTGTCCATCAGGTCCACGTTCATGTTGGTGTATTCCGCGCTGCCCGGGACGAACATGGGCACCCAGTAGATGCGGTCCTCGCGGTTGAAGGTTGTGCCGGGATCCGGCCCCCGGCCGTTCAGGTAATGGTCTCCGTAGTCGTACTCCAGCATGCCGAAGTATGCCAGCTTGTCCAGAAGGTCGTCAAACTCCTTGTCCGAGGAGGCGTAGTGCTTCTGGTTGTTCATCTGGTGCAGCTCCTGGTAGGTGTGGTGCTTCCTCACCTTGAAGAAGTCTTTGGGGAGCATGTCCAGAAGGAGGTCCAGCGAGGCTTCGCGGGTGATGGGATCCATCTCGTCCTCGAAGATGCATGCAAGGCCCCAGTATTCCGGGGCATCGGTATCCATCTTTATCTTGCCGGGGATGCGGTCAGTGACGTGGCGGACAAATTTGAGGAGCTTGGGATTGGGATTCTTGTCGCCCTTGTGCTTAGGGACGAACTTTTTTGACATCTCTGGCATAACTATTTGTTTTTCCAATTTTTAACTTCGGTAAGGAGCCACTCGGCCACCTTCTCCACGCCTTCTCCTGTCTTGGCGCAGATGGGAATGACCTGGGCCTTGGGATTACGCATGTGAACATACTCCTTGCACTTTTCAAGGTCAAAGTCGAAGTAGGGGAGTACGTCAATCTTGTTCACTATCACAAGGTCGCAGACAGAGAACATGAGGGGATATTTGAGCGGTTTGTCATGGCCTTCCGGCACGGAAAGAATCATGGCGTTACGGCATGCTCCGGTGTCGAATTCCGCCGGGCAAACAAGGTTGCCAACGTTCTCCAGAATCACCAGATCCAGGCCCTTCATATCCACGTTGTCCAGCCCCTGACGCGTCATCTCCGCATCCAGGTGGCACATGCCTCCGGTATGCAGTTGTATGGACTGGATGCCGGTTGCTTCCTTGATTTTGATGGCATCGACGTCCGAGTCAATATCGGCCTCCATAACGGCAATGCTGATCTTGTCGCGGAGGAGATTGATGGTCCTTATGAGCGTTGTGGTTTTCCCGCTGCCGGGAGAAGACATGAGATTTAAAAGGTATACGCCTTTGTCCTTCAACTCTTTACGAAGGCCGGCCGCATCCTTCTCATTGTCCTCGAAAACACTCTTCTTGATTTCGATTACTTTTACAGTGTCCATAAAGGGACTTAGAAGTGCTTAGGTTTAGTGTTATATAGTTCCCAAATATAGTCATTACCCGCGAGAAACCCAAATTTTTTACCCTTTCCCCGCTTTATATCAACCTCTACCACCCCATTCCACGTTCCGGCCTAATATCGTGTCCTGCGTGATGGCGTTGTCATCTGGGGCCACGTTTTTCACTATTATTGTGGCCCCGGCCATTTGTCTTGAAATAATGACCGAGGAGTGGTAGGAGGTTCTGGCCGAATAGAAGAATTGGGTAGCCGATAGGCGTAAGTGAGACGGAGGCCGGAGGTACCCCACGAATGGGGGAAGGCGGCAATTGCTTTAGCTATTGACGCCGAAGGACGGTCTCCGAGGTCAAACGCCAATTCTTCGTCAGGCCAGAACCTCCTACCACTCCTCTGGACAAAATGGTAGCCGTCCTCAAAAAAGGGCCAAAAACAAGGACGGGTGCATCAAAATAGGGGAGGCGTCCTTAAAAAAGGGCGTAAAATGAGGACGGAGGGAGGACGGAGAGAAAATGGATAAGAACATTTGGAATATCGAAAACAAATGACTATCTTTGCGGTCCAAAATTGTTAACAATTATTTTTTTACGTAAAATGAAGAAAGGAATTCATCCCGAAACCTACCGTCTTGTAGCTTTCAAGGATATGTCGAACGACACAGTCTTCGTCACCCGTTCCTGCGCTCCCTCCAAGGAAACCATTACCGTGGAAGGCGTTGAGTACCCGCTGGTGAAGCTGGAAATTTCCAACACTTCACACCCTTTCTATACTGGAAAGGTGAAGCTTGTGGATACCGCCGGTCGTGTGGATATGTTCTATCAGAGATACAAGAGCCGCAAGAAGTAATCTTGCTCTATATAAGGTTGAAAAACGGACCTCCAAATTTGGAGGCCCGTTTTTTTTTAGAATACGTAAGCGAATCCTGCGCCCGATGCCGTTGGCCCGAAATACAGGCCGGAGTCTGAGTGGCGCGGTGCGCCGTTGTAAGTCTTGACAATCTTGCTCATCTTGGAGCTTCCGGTGATCCAGAGAGGAATACCGACTGCCGTAGAAACAAGGCCCACGCCTGTGACGGTGGCCCATGCGGCAATCTTGGGCCCCATCTCGTTTGCAACATTGTCGGCGGCTTCTGATGCTGTTTCCGATGCTGTTTCTTCACCTCCCACAGACCCTACGATTGCTCCAGCGCTTGCACCGATTACTACGCCAAGGGCGGCTGCAATGGCCATTACCATGGTGCCGCCGGCACCCACAACTGCTACAGTACCGCCCGCCGCAGTGAGGCCGATACCCCATTTGCGGGTGAGGTTGGCATTCTTCCATGCGCGGGTATAGTCTATTCCGTCAATGTCGCTCAGAAGAAGAGTCTGCTGCTCAGGAGTGAGTTTCTGGCCGTCTATGCGAATCTTTGATCCATAACGCTTTGCGGTTCCGTCAGGAATGTACTGTGCATATGCCGCAGCGCATGCGGTAAGGAGTACAAGAGCGAGAACAATCTTTTTCATAATATGTGGCTTTACTTATAGATTCAAAAAACGTTCAATTCGTTGCATCAGACCTTGCGGGAGGGGAGGAGAGCCATGAGGTATCCAACCCCTGCGACGCCAAGGATTATCCATAGGATATCTGTAAACTTCAATACCACAGGATATGCCTGGACCAGGAAATTTCCGGGCATAGGTACTATCCCGAACCTCTCCTGAAGCAGCACTACCGCCACTCCCAGGACAAGGCCGATTACCATCCCCAGCAGGCTTACAAGCCATCCTTCCAGGAGGAAAATCCTCCGGAGCATTCCCTCCGGCGCGCCCAGTGACCGCAGCGTCCCGGTATCGTCCTGCTTCTCTATCACCAGCATCTTCAGGGAACTGTATATGTTGAAGGCGATAATTATCACCACGAATATCAGGATGAGGAAAATGGCCAGTTTCTCGTAGCGCATCATCTTGAAGACGGACTCGTTCTGACGATATCGGTCCAGGACCTTAAAATCGGGCCCCAAATATGTGGAAAGCCATTTCCGGACCTCTTCCGTCTGCCCCGGCGCCGTCCAAATTTCCAGTGCCGATACCTCCGTCTCGTACTCCAGCAGCTCCCGCATCACCGCCATGGGAACCAGCACCATCTTGGCGTCCGCTTCCGCATTGACGGAGAACACCCCGCCGGTGAACAGCTTCTGTTTCCGCAGTGTGGCCGATGGATTACTCAGCGACGGAGCCTGCAGCCTGGAGGGGTAGAAAACCTCCATGGGCGTAACGAATCTGGGGTTCAGCCCCAGCGAGGCGGCGATTCCCGCACCCGCGATTCCGCACGGAAGGTCTCCCTTCCTGAACTCCCATCCTCCGCTTATCAGGTGGTCCTTAAAGGCCGATTCCTCCTCTCCCACGGCATCCAGCCCTTTTAGCCGGGCCAGACTCTGACGTCCTTCGTAGGAGATAAAGACCTGCTCTTCCAGCGTACTTGTAAGCGTGACGATGTCGTCGTGCTCAAGCACCGGAGCGAACAGGGCCGAATCCGGTGCGAACACCTTTCCTGCCGCCGGCCGCACCACGATATCCGGGCTCACGTCACTCAGGCTCTCGCTTACAATCTTATTGAATCCGTTGAAAACTGAAAGGATAATGACCAGCGCCGCCGTCCCTATTGCCATGCCTGCCACCCCTATTCCGGAAATCAGGTTTATCACATTGTACGATTTCCGGGCAAACAGATAGCGGAACGCAATTCTCAGGGGTAATCTTGTCATTTCGAGCTTTCCCTTGTCATTTCGAGCGAAGTCGAGAAATCTATTTCTTTAAGAGTTCTTCTATATGCTCTGCGTAATCCAGTGTGGTGTCCAGGTAGAAAGTGAGTTCAGGGACTATCCTGAGCTGCTTTGCCACAACGTGGCCAAGTTCTCCGCGAAGGGCTTTCTTCTGCTCCTCAAGGTGCTCCATGACGGGTCCCTGCTTCTCTGACGGGAACACGCTCACGTATACTTTAGCCACGGACAGGTCCGGGCTCACCCTGACCTCGCTCACCGTCACCAGCGCTCCGCCCATGGCAGCCATGCCCTTGGCACGTATTATCTCCGCCAGGGCCTTCTGAAGCTCCCTCGCTACCTTATTCTGTCTTGTACTAGCCGGTTTTTCCATTACTCTCTCCTCCGTCATTCCGGGCTTGACCCGGAATCTTTATTCAACATTGATAATGAAATAGTTTTTCTTTCCCTTCTGTGCCAGAATATAATGTCCGTTTACAATATCGTCAGAAGAGACCTCGCGGTCAATTCCCGCAACCTTGTCCTTGTTGATGAACACGCCGCCGTTCTGGATCATCTTGCGGGCCTCTCCCTTGGAGGGGAGGATGGCCGTCCTGACGGCAAGGAGGTCCATTATGTTGCAGGGGAGGTCTTCCTTCTTGATGGCGAATGAAGGCACATCTGCGAAGACGGCAAGGAAGGTGCGCTCGTCAAGCTTGCGGAGGGCTTCCGAACTGCCGCCAAAGAGCATCTGGGATGCCTCTACGGCCTTGTCCAGGGCTTCCTGCCCATGGCACATGAGCGTGACCTCGCGGGCCAGGACTTTCTGGAGTTCACGGGCGCCGGGGTTCTCCCTGTGGCGGGCGATGAGGTCCTCAATGGTCTGGCGGTCCAGCATGGTGAAGATCTTGATGTAGCTTTCTGCATCGGCATCGGCCACGTTGAGCCAGAACTGGTAGAACTCGTACGGGGAAGTGCGCTCCGCATCAAGCCAGATGTTGCCCTTTTCCGTTTTGCCGAACTTTGTTCCGTCTGCCTTGCGGATGAGGGGGCAGGTGAGTGCGAAGGCCTCGCCGCCGTCCATGCGGCGGATGAGCTCAGAACCGGTGGTGATGTTGCCCCACTGGTCGCTTCCGCCAAGCTGGAGGATGCAGCCCTTGTTCTTCCAGAGCCAGTAGAAATCGTACCCCTGCATGAGCTGGTAGCTGAATTCAGTGAAGGACATACCTTCGCTGGAATCCCTTGACAGGCGCTTTTTCACGCTGTCCTTGGCCATCATGTAGTTGACGGTGATGTGCTTTCCTATGTCGCGGATGAAGTTGATGAAAGTGTAGTCCTTCATCCAGTCGTAGTTGTTCACAAGCTCCGCGGCGTTGGGGGCGTCAGAGTCGAAGTCCAGGAAACGGCTCAGTTGGGCCTTGATGCACTCTACGTTATGGTTGAGTGTGGCCTCGTCCAGCAGGTTGCGTTCCGCGCTCTTCATGGAGGGGTCTCCAATCATGCCGGTGGCACCGCCCACAAGTGCGAAAGGCTTGTGGCCGCAGTTCTGGAAATGCTTCAGTATCATGACGCTCACAAGGTGGCCAATATGCAGTGAATCTGCCGTGGGGTCAATACCCACGTATGCCGCCTTGGGGCCTTCCATCAGTTTCTCTTCGGTTCCGGGCATGATGTCCTGAATCATGCCTCTCCATCTTAGCTCTTCTACAAAGTTCTTCATATGATTTTGCATTTGCTTTTGCATCATGCAAATATAAGAAAAAAAAGGTATCCGTCCTCAAAAACAGCCCCAAAACAAGGATGACCCACCCAAAACAGGCAGGTCATCCTTAAAAAGTGGCTTAAAATGAGGATGGATACCTATTAGTATCCAAACACATCGTCCAACTGGACAATCTGTACGGGACCCAGGGTCTTGAGGAAGTTCATGTCAAGGTCCTTGGTGTCACCCACTACGCCATAGAAGTAGTTGCGGCCCTTGATCCACTTGTCGTGGGTGGCAAGAAGGTCTTCCATGGTGAGGTCGCCCACTTTCTCGAAGATAATCTTCTCGCGGGGCTCCGTGAGACCCAGTTCCTGGGCGTTGAGGTAGCTGTTCAGGACGCTGATGCCGATTGTCCTCTGGGTGCGGAGTCTTGCCAGGATGGCGGACTTTGCAATCTCAAGGTTCTCGGGGGCCTGAGGCAGGTCTTCGATAATCTCTGCAAAGCCTTCGACGGCCTTCTGGAGCTTGTCGTTCTGGGAGTTGATAGTGGCACGGAATGAATACGTGTCAGTCTTGAAGGAAGGCTCTGAGAACCAGGCGCCTGCGCTGTATGCAAGGGCGCGGGATTCACGCATCTCCTGGAAGACGATGGCGTTCATGCTGCCGCCGTAGTACTCGTTGAAGAGCTCGATGGCAGGGACCTCGTCAAGGATGAAGCTCTCTCCTCTGTCAGAATACTGAAGATAGCTGAACTGACGGGCGTTGTAGTGGGCTACGACAACCTTGTTGGAAGGAGTGAGCTGCTTGACGGCATAGGTCTTCTGGAGGGGCTTGAGGCCTTCCGCGTTGTGGGCGCTGGAGAGGA
>JAILJO010000057.1 GCA_024694675.1 Bacteroidales bacterium
GCAGCAATCCGCGACTAGGCACCCAGGCATTACGCAAAAACGGCCATAAACGTGTAGCGCTTGGCTATGATTCCACCTCTCTCTCCGCCTTGGCCTCACTGCCTTCAAGCATGTGGGCGTATTCCCGGAACAGGCTCCAAACTGGGAGTTTATCTATAAGGAAACATCGCGCCTCAGCCGTATCCACAAGGCAAACGGCCTTCCAGCCCCCAAGGTCCTGAACCTCTTTGCATACACCGGAGCCGCCTCCCTTGCCGCCAAGTGCGCCGGGGCCGATGTCACACATCTTGACTCCGTCCGCCAGGTGGTCTCCTGGGCGCGGGAAAACATGGAAAAAAGCGGCCTGGACGGCATCCGCTGAGTGGTGGAGGACGCACTGAAGTTTGCCCAGAGGGAAGCCCGCCGCGGCAACAGGTACGACGGTATTATCCTTGACCCTCCCGCATACGGCCACGGACCCGACGGCCAGAAGTGGAAACTGGACGAGCTCCTGTTCGGCATGCTTCAGAACGTATCTGAAATCCTTGGGGAACGCGACTCTTTCATGATCCTCAACCTCTATTCCAACGGCTACAGCGCCGCACTTGGGGAAACGGTTGTGCGAGAGGCATTTCACGGTAAGATTAAGGAGATGACCTCCGGGGAATTAGCCCTTACAGACGGTTTTGGCAAGGATCTTCCGCTGTCCATCTATGTCAGAGTTAAAAGATAATTGCTATATTTGCAGCACGATTATAAATCTACATGATTATGAAACTTATTGCTAAAGTTATCGCCGGAGCAGCCCTTCTGCTTGGTATCATGGTTTCCGTCAGCTCCTGCACAAAAGGCGATGTCCTGAACGGAACAACGTGGAAAACCACTTACACCGATACCGTTGCCGGTATCACATTCAACTTCACCGAGACCTTTACCTTCAACACCCCTAGCTTCACCTACACCGTTTCCGGTGCCGCAAGCACTTCAGGTATTGACGTCAGCGGCAAAGACAGCGTCGTCAAGGGCACGTATACCGTAGACGGCCAGACAGTCACCATGACTGCAAAGGATTCCGAAGGAAAGGAGCAGACTTATACTGCAACGGTAGACAAGACCATCATGGTCTTTGACGGCCGCACTTTCAACAAGCAGAAATAAGTAATTGATTTTTAGCGCATTAACACCTTTAACCCCGGTCAAATGACCGGGGTTCAATTGCTTAAATTGCTGACTATTAAATAATTAAGATTGCGCTTCCTCTTCGTCGACGGTGGAGCCCATGGCGGCGTGGAGGAGGACGCTGAAGCGGTCTTCGAGGTCCTTTGAGTACTCGGTGTCGCCGTATTCCTTGCAGACATCAGACACGTACAGGAGAACGCGCCCGGCGGTCTCGAACTCGGAGGAGCCAAGGGTGCCCCAGTCAAGGTAGAACGTGGCGGTTTCAAGAAGCTGCTCTCCAAAGCGTTTGGCAAGGTCCAGGGCGGACTCCTTGGCGCCAAGATAGTAGTAGTTCTCTATCATCTGGGCTACCATGTAATCATTTCCGGAGAACCCGATAGGGATACTCTCCAGAGGGAAATTCTCCTCCGGGAAGCACTCTTCGCACATGTCCATGACCTCGAGGGCTTTCTCTGACTCACCTGCGTCGATGAGCGAGTTGGCGACGTTCAGGAAGAGTTGCCTCTGGGACATCACGCCAAGGAAGGTGTACATGTTCTGATAGTCCACGAACCAGCCTTTGGCGCTCATGGCCTCCCAGGTGTAGTCTTCCTTGAGTTTGCGATAGAGTTCAAGGGCATCGGCCTTGCCGGGATCCGTGGTGGACATCTTGTTCTTGAACGGGACAAGGTGGCAGGAGTAGCCATCGTACATGAGATAGTCCTTTATGCCGATGTTGAGGTCTCCGCCCTGGTTCAGGACATGGATGGGACGGTCCCACTCATAGCCGGACAGGAGGTCCAGGAGGAAGAGCTCCGGCTTGGAGAGATAGTTCTTGTCCTTGGACATGGTGAGCATGATCTCAGACGGAATCTCATCGGCAAACTGCTCGGGGACGATGCCATATTTCAGGCAGTTCTCCTTGTTCACGGGGATGACAATGTTGCGGGCGCAGATGAAATCCAGCTTCATGCCGTTCTCCAGGGGAACCTTCATCTTGGGGTCCTTGAACACGGCCATGACATCCTTGATGTACATGGGGGAACCATCGTCATAGGCAATGTAGACGTATTCGTTGGTGCCGTAGAGGTACTGTCGCTGGGAGACGGTGAGAGGGAGCGGCTTGCTTTCGTTGCAGGCCCATTTCATCTGGTCTATGTGCCAGTCCGTTCCCAGCAGGGAGGTATTGACGATACGTACGTCCGTACGGACGCTCTCCACCTCCTGCGCATACCAGAGAGGGAAGGTATCGTTGTCCCCGTGGGTAATGAGGATACCCTGCTCTCCTACGGAATTGAGGTAGTTTTTGGCCATTTCCACGGCGGTGCGGCGGCCGGAGCGGTCGTGATCGTCCCAGTTCTCTTCCGCCATGAGGACGGGTACGCCAAGGCAAAGGACGCAGACACCAAGGGCGATGGCCTTTTCAGCCTTTCCCTTCGCAGCATCTTTTATCCACTGGTACAGCGCAGCCACGCCAAGGCCTATCCAGATGGCATACATATAGAACGATCCCGCGTACGCGTAATCCCTCTCCCTCACCTGGAACGGCGGCTGATTAAGATACAGGACGATTGCGATTCCCGTCATGAAGAACATCAAGAATACCAGCCAGCTTCCGCGCTTGTCTCTGTCAAACTGGAACACAAGACCCAGCAGGCCTAGGAGCAGCGGCAGGAAGAAATAGTGATTCTTTCCCCTGTTGTTACGGAGCGGTTCCGGTGCGTCCGACTGGTCCCCCAGGCGGATGCTGTCGATGAACTTGACGCCGCTTTCCCAGTTACCATAGAAGACCTCGCCGGGAGTGGGGCTGTGTATCTCGTTCTGACGGCCCACGAAGTTCCACATGAAGTACCTCCAGTACATCCAGTTGAGCTGGTAGTCGAAGAAATACGCCATGTTGGCCCCGAACGTGGGTTTGCGGTGCTTGGCGCCCCTTATCTTGGCGCCCTTGCCGCCGGTATACTGCTCGTAGAAGGATATGTACCTGTCGTCAGAGCCCTGCCACATCCTGGGGAACAGCATCTTTCCTTCGGGACGATAATCCGCGTCCGCGGGGCCGTCCACTTTCACGTACTTACCGTTCAGCGGAGCCCAGTACTTGGTTATCTTGAGGTCATAGGGGGCGTCGAAATACTGGCCGTAGATGAGAGGGTTGGAGCCGTACTGCTCACGGCCCAGGTAGCGGACAAGGGTGTAGGGGTTATCAGGCTGATACTCGTTGGTAGGGGTTTTTACGCTGGAGCGGATAATAACTATTGCAAACAGCGAAAAACCTATTACAAGCGTTGTCACGCAAAGTGTAACCGTGTTCCAGAACACCTTTCCGCTCTTCAGAGTTGAGAAGAGAGCCCAGAAGCAGAGGGCAAGGACGGCAATAAGGAAGAACAGCGCGCCGGTGTTGTACGGCAGCCCGAATCCGTTCACGAACATCCTGTCAAAGAATGCAGCCAACTTGGGGAAGTAAGGGATGAACAGATACACCAGCACGAATTCTATCACCACACCTATCATGAATATGCCGAAGAGCTTCCCAAAAGGCAGATGCCTGTCTTCGTTCTTCCTGTAATAATACATGAACACGAAGGCCGGAATTGTGAGCAGGTTCAGCAGGTGAACGCCTATGGAAAGACCCATCAGGAGCGCTATGAGCACTATCCAGCGGTTTGCATGCGGCTCATCCGCAGTCTCATACCACCGGCACATTGCCCAGAACACAATGGCCGTAAACAGCGAGCTCATGGCATACACCTCACCCTCAACCGCACTGAACCAGAACGTATCAGAGAACGTATATGCCATCGCCCCCACGAATCCGGAGCCCAGAATTGCTATGGCTTGCGCCAGGGTATATTCTTCATCCTTCGCCTTGACAAGTCTCTTGGCAAAGAACACAATAGTCAGATACAGGAAGAATATGGTGAGCGCACTCAGGATGCCGTTCATGGCATTCACCACCACCGCGGCCTTTTCCGGGCCGAAAGGTATGGTGGCGACGCGCGCAAACAGCTGGAACACGGGGTTTCCCGGAGGGTGACCCACCTCCAGCTTATATGACGATGCTATGAATTCCCCGCAGTCCCAGAAACTGGCCGTGGGCTCTATAGTGGCAAGATAAGTTGCCGCCGACAACACGAATGCCGCAATGGCAACTATCCAATTCCATTTATTGAAAGTCTTTTTGTCCATAGATTACAAAGATAACTATTTTTCCGCTATAAACATCCGGCAGAGGCCAAGGCTGAGCGTGCGGAAACGCACGCCGCGGAAACCCGCATCACATATCATGCCGCAGAACTTTTCCGGTGCGGGAAAAGCCTGCACGGATGCAGGGAGATATTTGTATGCTTCCTTGTTTCCTGAAACCATGCCGCCAATCCATGGCATGACATGCATGAAATAGAGGTTGTACAGCTTCCTGAGGTGCCTGTTGTCCGGCACGGAAAGCTCCAGTATAACCAGCTTTCCGCCGTCCTTCAGCACGCGACGGAACTCCTTGAGACCTTTGAGTTTGTCTTCGAAATTCCGTATACCGAAGGAACATGTCACAGCGTGGAACGTGCCGTCTGCATATGGAAGATCCGTCCCGTCCGCCACCTTCAGGTGAATCCGGTCGTGAACACCGGCCTTGGCGGCTTTCCGCATTAGCGGCTCCATCATCCCCGC
>JAILJO010000109.1 GCA_024694675.1 Bacteroidales bacterium
GTCTTATAGCTTTTAGCCCGAATGCCTTCTTGACATGCTCCAGAGCCTCTTCTGCGGTCATTGGTACAGGGAACACTCCCACGCAGCCAAGGCCTGCGCCCTCGCTGTCCGGCATCATTATCTGAACGTCCTCAAGCCCCAGCTTTGCGGCCATGTCATAGCTCACGCCGCCAATCACCTTATCGGCAGTTGTGTGTGCTGCATAAACCGCCACCCCGGCCTTCACGGCCTTCACTATGGCGGCTCCCACGGGGTCCTGGGAATTGATGCGGCGAACACCCTTGAAGATGAGCGGATGGTGGGTCACAACCATGTTGCAGCCCTTTGCGGCGGCCTCGTCAATGAGTTCCGGGGTGCAGTCAAAACCAACCAGGACGCCGGTAACATCATCCTCAGAAGAACCGATGAGCAGGCCGCTGTTGTCCCAGCTTTCCTGGACGGAAAGGGGTGCAAACTCCTCCAGAACTGCAGTAATGTCCTTTACTTTCATAAAACCTTCCTCACGGCCTCCAAGTCTGCCTTTATGCCCTTCAGAAGCTCCAGGGCCTTAACCTTGGACTCCACGCCGCGGCGTTCCTCCTTGAGAACCGCAAGGGCGCCTTCCATAGTCATGCCCTTGGTCTTGAGGAGATACTGAATCTGCTTAAGGACATCTATGTCTTCAGGATGGAACAGACGGTTTCCCTTACCATTGCGCTCCGGCTTGACGAAACGCTCGAAGTAATTGCTCCAATACCTTACTGCGGAAACATTTTCGCCAAGAATCCCGGCGACTTCCCCCATTGTATATATCATCTTTGCCATAGAAAGCAACGCTAATAAAAAATACCTTACCCATCCCCCCCAAAACCCAACTTGTCCACCAAAACACCCCATTTCCGTGGACAAACCCGCCAAAACGGCAACTTATCCACCAAAAACGCCAAATCCGGGACAAACTGGGTATAAGTCCGGTTGCGGCAAAAGGCATCCGGCGGCAAGGAAAAGGACGATGCCGCCGGCTACCCTTCGCCGCAACCTCTTCACTGCCTAGCCACCTTGACAGAAAAATGCCGTTATCTGCAGTATATTTGTCAAGGCGGCAAGGAAAACGGCCAAATACACCATTATTTAAGCCGCCTTGACACAAAAACGCGGTCTCATGCATTGTAAATGTCGAGGCGGCAAGAAGGTGGAGATCCCCGGAACAAGTCCGAGGATGACGGAAAGGAAAGGGCCCGGAATGACGGAGGAGGGTGGATGAATCAGTGCTTGGAGGCGGGCTGGTGGGAGAAGGAGCGGCGGGGGCCTTCAACGCCACGCCAATAGTCTGCGTCAAAGTCCGCGGGGTATGCGTAATCGCCGGCGTGGTCTATCACAAAGGCCATATATGTTATGGGCAGGCCCATGTCCAGGAACATCTTTTCGTAGAAGGTCTGAACCTCAAAAACAGACTCTAAATCGGTGATGGTATATATGTCTGGAAACCTGTGGCCACCCTCGGCCACATAAGAGGGAGGGGCCCATCGAAGATGGGAGGGGTCGCGAAGCGACGGTTTACAGATATATATACCATCACCGTAAATATCTGTACCCGAAACTAATACCTCTAAACCATTGGCCCTGACTACGGACATTGTGTATTCGTACAGGAAGCGGGAATCGGTTTTGAGGTGGACGATGCCGCCGGGGTGGAGGAAGGAGCGGTAGCGGGCAAGGAACATGGGGGAAGAGAGCCTGGAATTCTGGCTGCCGGAGAGCTGGGGATCGGAGAAGGTGAGCCAGATTTCAGAGACCTCGCCGGGGCCGAAAAAGGCCGTGATGAACTCTATGCGAGTCCTCAGAAACGCCACGTTGGGCAGTGCATTTTCCGTAGCAAACTTTGCCCCCTTCCAGAGCCTTGCGCCCTTGATATCCACGCCAATATAATTGATTTCCGGATGCCTCTGGGCAAGGGCTATGGTGTACTCACCCCCGCCGCAGCCAAGCTCAAGGACTATGGGATTGGAGTTCCCAAACATCTCGCGCGCCCAACCGCCCTTGATTGGGTGGTCGCGCAACAGCAGTTCCCTGCTACCGGGCTCCTTTGCCAAAACTTCCGAAGCCGCCGGCTGCAGCAGGCAGTGGAAGGTCTCGTTTTCTGCAAACTTTTTTAGCTTACCGTGTCCCATTGCGGCGGCCTTTGTTCTTGCGGTGCTTTTTCTTTTTCTCCGGGTCGAAGCGGTTAATGGCATCGTCCCCAACCGCGGTGACGAATTCCGGCGAGGAAACGGCCTCCTGACGCAGCGTGGCGGGCTTTTCCCCGCGGCGGTTCATGGCCTGGATCTCGCGGACTTCATCGGCAGTGAGGCAGTGGACGTTCACCAGGGAGCCCTTCTCGTAGGAGAAGTAGAGCTTCTGGGCAAGGATGTCCGTCTTCACCAGGAAAGCCTGGCCGTCTTCCATCTCCAGCGGCTCCACAACCTTGGGCAGCTTGGACTGGGCGTCCAGATATGACTCAACCTCGTAATTGAGGCAGCACTTGAGCTTTCCGCACTGGCCGGCCAGCTTCTGAGGGTTCAGGGAAAGGTCCTGGACACGGGCGGCCGATGTTGCTATACTCTTGAACTCAGTGATGTAGTTGGCACAGCAGAGTTCCCTGCCGCAGACGCCGATGCCTCCTATGAGGCCAGCCTCCTGACGGGCGCCTATCTGCTTCATTTCCACACGGATATGGAACTCCTCCGCAAAGTCCTTGATGAGCTGGCGGAAGTCTACGCGGCCATCGGCAATATAGTAGAAGATGGCCTTGGTGCCGTCTCCCTGGAACTCAACGTCGCCTATTTTCATCTCCAGGCCAAGGTTGGCGGCAAGCACGCGGGAACGGATCATGGTTTCCTGCTCACGGGCTATGGCGTCCTGCCAGCGCTGGATGTCGAACGGACGGGCCTTGCGGTAGATTTTCTTG
>JAILJO010000130.1 GCA_024694675.1 Bacteroidales bacterium
AGCTCTGCCGGGATTCTGTCAAGGAAACAAAGCCACTTGCGATAAAGATGCTATTAACAAGCCTGTAGTAATGACCCGCAAATAGCAGTTTTTACTGCTTCTCCATGTTGAAACGGTCCATGTTGGTGTACCTGATTTCAACGTGGATGGCATTCTTTACCTTGGTAAGAGCCCAAGTGGATTCCCATAGACCGCTACCGCCTATCTCCCACCATCTGTCGGCCTCCAGAGTGGTTTCATTGAGTGTGGCGCATTCGTACCAAAGCGGCTTGGCATACTTGTCACAATGGACAATGTAGGAATTCCATTTCTTTTCCGGTGTGAGCGTGAGGATACCGTTGTCAAAAGTCCATGTGCCGGATTCTTTGACGCAAACCTTGATGCTTACATCAGCACCGCCTTCCTCTAATTTGCCGTACTCGTATTGACACTCCCAGCGGGTGAAATTCTTGCCGTCAAAAGTGATGCGGTATCTCTTGCCGTGGCCTTCGGCAAAGCCTTCGCTTGAGCCGTCCCAGGTGCCAACCAGATCGCTTTCCTGTACAGCAGTGTTTTCTTCAGTGTCTAGATTGCAAGCAGCGAATAAGGCAACCGCGGCCAGCATAAGTAATACTCTTTTCATACTATGTGGTTTTTATAAACATCCTTCTTCAGTGCAGACTCCCTTTTTGCCGATGGCCGGAACCGCAGCATAAATTCCCGGGTTTGTCCACCGATTTGGCGTTTTTGGTGGATGGTGTGGGGTTAGAACAGTTTTCCGGTAGAGAACTTGTCACGGAGGTTCTGGAGTTCGCCGTCAGTGGCGGGGCGGTTGAGGGAGGCTTTGCGCTCTGCCTGGAACTTCTCCTTGAGAAGGGCGAACTGGCGCTTGGTGTCCAGGGTAAACTCTCCGCCCTCTATCCATGCGAAATACGACGGCTCCGTGTTCCACACATCGCGGGCCGTGCGGCCCTTGTGCTTTCCGAAGCTGATTACGGCTTCTCCATCCTCACCTTCCACGAGGCGGCCGGCAAAGTCTATGTTGCGGGAACGGGCTCCGAACTTGGAGAGGGACTCGATATCGTTCTGGAGCACTTCCTGCTGGAATTCCGTGGGCTCTTTATACCTGTCTAGCTGGCCTTTGAGGACCTCGTATGTGGCAACTGTGTCTGCCTCTGCGGTGTGGGCGTTCTCGAAGTCCTTGCCGCCGCAGTAGAAGCGGTATGCGGCCCGGAGGTTGCGGGGCTCGAAGTGATGGTAGATGTTCTGGACATCCACCATCCTGCAGGAGTGGAGGTCCAGTTTGTCTATTATGTTCAGCATTTCCTGGGCCTTGGGGCGGGATTTATCGTCCTTGAGACGGGAGGTGCTGTACTCGCGGGCGCGCTCTATTTCTTCAGCCAGGAGGGGAAGGTCAAACTTTGCGGAGTTGAATCCGGCGAGGTCGCTGCCTTCCAGCCAGGAGGCCACTTCCGGCAGCACTTCCAGGAATTTGGGGCAGTCAACAAGGTCCTCGTCCTTCACGCCATTAACTTCCGACGCCTGCGGATTAATGGGAATCTGGCAGCGGTTCCAGTAGTCCCAGGGTTTGATTTTCCAGGTTTTCACCCTGGATTCCCCGCCCGGGAAAACCTTTACGAAACTAAGTTCGATGATGCCGTCGGTGGCAATATTAAGCCCCGTGCTCTCTATGTCGAAAAAGAGCAGGGGGCGTTCAAGATTAAGCTCCATAGCGTGCTATTGGATCATTATAGGCATTAAGATTCCGCAGACCTTTTCCGTGTCAGCTTCTTCCTCTGCGGGGAGGATGAGGGCGGCGCGGCGGGCATCGGCAAACTTGATTACGATGCCGTTGCAGCTCATGTTGGCAAGGATTTCCGTGAGGAAGGTGGATTTGAAGCCAATGTTGAGCTCTTCTCCCTGGTAGTCGCAGACAACCTTTTCGTAAGCGGCGAGGGCGAAGCCAAGGTCCTGTGCCGTAATCTCAAGCTGGCCTTCCTTGAGGGTGAGCTTGATGTGGTTGGAGGCCTTGTTGGAGCACACTGCAACGCGCTTTACGGTGTTGAGGAGGAGTTGGCGGTCAATGCGCAGGACATTGGAGTTGGCGGTGGGGATGACATCCCTGTACTTGGGGTACTTGCCAACCACCAGGCGGCATACCATTGTGGTGGCGCCGAAGGTGAACTGTGCGTTTGCACCGTCGAAGAGGATTTCCACGTTCTCCACATCTTTGCCGATGATTGAACGGAGCACCGACGCCGGCTTCTTGTGCAGGATGAAGGAGGCCTTCTCCGCTGCTTCCACGTCCTTGGTGGTGTAGCAGATGAGCTTATGGGAATCCGAAGCCACAAGGGTGGTGGAGCCGGGTTCGATGTCGAAGAAGATACCGTTCATTGCGGGACGGATCTCATCATCGGCCGTGGCGTACACTGTGCCCTGGATGCCGTCCACCAGGCTCTCTGCCGGGAATACCACCTTCTGGGCGTCCTGGCCGGGGGTCTTGATCTCCGGATAATCGTCCGCAGGGAAGTAGGGGAGGTCAGACTTACCGCTGGCCCAGCTGCACTCGAATGACGTATCCGATGTGGTCTTTATGCCGATGGGCTGGTCCGGAAGTTCCTTCAGGAGGTCCGTCATGTGACGGGCGGGAACGGCGATGGAACCGTCTTCCTCCGCGCCCTCAACCTCCAAGGAGGTGACAAGGGTAAGCTCAGAGTCCGATGCGGTGATCTCCAGCTTGTTACCCTTCAGGACGAACAGGAAGTTCTCCAGAATGGGGAGTGGAGACTTGGACGGAATGGCCTTGGAAACGTCTGCAAGGGCCTTGAGGAGATTAGTGCTGGAAATGGTCAGTTTCATATCTGTATATTTTTATTTTTCTTTCTCTCGCGTCAGTTCACAAATATAATGAAAATAATCGGAAATACCGAATTATCCTCTCCATTTTACAGGAAGAACAGGGCAACGCCGGTGATACTCACGGCTAGGCCCGCAATCTCCTTGAACCGGATCCTTTTCTTGTTGATAAGAACTTCGGGGAGTATGATAATAACAGGGGTAAGCGCCATCAACGTCGATGCAATTCCTGCGTTGGCATAGCGGACAGCCATAAGCGAGAGAGAGACGCCCAGGACAGGCCCGAACAGTGTAATGATGGTGGCATATTTCATGGCCGTGGAGTCCTTGACTGCACCGCGAAGCTTGCCGAAATCTTTCTGCAGCCCCAGTATCAGAAGGAATCCCAGCCCGCCAATGATGGCCCTCATCATGGTTGAGGCAAAGGGCATCATCCCCCCCATCGCGGCGGAAGCATCGGCGGGAATGGCATCGGCATAATGCTGCATGCCTATCTTGCTGAGCACCAGGCCCACGCCCTGGCCAACTCCGGCACCTATTCCAAGAAGGACGCCCTTCAGCGGCAGGTCCAGCCGGAAGTGATTGCCGGAATCGCGGCTAAGGATGGAAATACCTATGCCACAGAGGGTTATGGTCATGGCCAGGACGGACTTCCAGGTCAGCGTTTCCCCCAGCATCATCCATCCGGCGACAGCGGCCATAGGAGGGGCCAGGGTCATCAAGAGTTGCCCGAATCTTGGGCCGATATACAGGTAGCAGTTGAACAGGCACCAGTCCCCGAAGACATAGCCCACCAGGGCAGAGAGACCAAGCCAGAGCCAGGTGTCCTTGTCTGCATAAACGGGGTAGGGGTGTCCGATGGTTATCCATAGCAGGACGGCCAGAAATAACGTGGCCAGCACCAGCCTCAGGACATTGGTGACCATGGCTCCCACCCGTCGGCTTGCTTTGTCTGCAAACCATGCGGTGAGTGTCCAGGAAACGGCTACGCCAAGCGATATTACCTCTCCAAGGTGATTCAACTGATACTAAATGCAGTTTACCACTTTTCGTAGTGGATGTTCTCCGGTTTCCACTTGTCTTTGGGCTTGTCGTTTCCGGCGGGGTAGCCCACTGGGACTATGCAGTAGGGCTTGACGTTGTCCGGAAGGCCCAGGGCTTCAATGGCGGGGTTCATCCTGTCGTCGTACGGATAGCAGGCAGTCCACACGGCGCCAAGGCCTATGGCTTCCACGGCCAGAAGAAGATTTTCCGTGGCGGCGGCGCAGTCGGCCGTCCAGTTGTTGTTGGTGCCGCCAATCTTGTTGGTGGTTTTTCCGCAAACAACAATTACCACAGGGGCCTTTGCTATCATCTTGTTGAAGCCTGAAGCCAGCTTGTCCTTGGTGCCCTGTTCACGAACCACCACAAATCGCCAGGGCTGTGCGTTCATACCGGAGGGCGCAGCCATCGCGGCTTTGAGAATTGTTTCCACCTGCTCCGGGGAAACGGGCTGGTCCGTATATGAACGGACGCTCTTTCGTGAGAAAATGTTGTCCAGTGCGCCCTGGCCACGCTCCTGGCCCAGTGCTGTTACGGATACCATTGCAATCAGCGTTACGAGTGTGAGTTTGAGAAGTTTCATTATTGGTCAATTTTTGATTTCATCGAGTAGTAAGTGGGGCGGTTGACGTAGTTCACAAAGCCTCCCAGTTCGCTTTTCACAAGGCCCGATATGTACGTGCGGCTGTACCCCGTGCGGTCCGCCACCTCTCTGCTGCGGTTGGGATGCAGGGCGGTTATGACAAACAATACGCATGAGAACGATATCAGAATCTGTATCACCGCCAGCACTGCAGGGCTGCCCATGAGGGCTCCGGTCCAGCAAAGTGCGGTGTTCAGAAGAACCATGACCAGCCAGCGGCGTGCCGGCAATAATTACCGGAGACAGCCACTTTTTCCACTGCATTACGCTCCCGAAGTAGGAGAACAGGATAATCACAAAGTGGTACAGCGTCACGGGCAGGAAATACATCCTTGCCAACAGCCACGCGGCGGTCACAAAAGGCCTCCCGGGGTAGTAGTACCGCGGGTTCCTGTTGTATGGCCTGCACATATGAAACCACCTCACCGCCGCCGCCACCATGCACGTCGTCACGTACACCGCCGCCGCCAGGCCGCAAAGATATGTGGGGGATGGAGCCATATAGTCTTAAACATACAAATATACAACTATTTTCGTCATTCCGGACCTCCATCCACCGATTTGGCGTTTTTGGTGGACAAAGTGGCATTTTGGCAGGTTTGTCCACGGAAATGGGGTGTTTTGGTGGACAAGTTGGAGTTTTATTATGATTATTTGGGGATTATCGGAAATCTTTTTAACTTTGCAGTGGAATCGTCACGGGGAATTCGCTGAAGGGTTGACAACCCTTTTGAGCCAAAGCTTGATTCGAGCCCCATCAAAAGTCGCGGCCTAGGCGGCTTTTATTTTTTTCTCCGTTTTCTCCGTTTGGTTTTCCTGTTTGGAGTGTTGTAGCTACTGGACGTAATGCTATATTGAACGTAGTCGCCTTTGGATGGTTGATAACCTACCACAAGGCGTGCATCCTTATACCGCATTACATAGATTCGGGAGAATGATTTCTGATTCTTGTCCTCGGCCGACTTCACGACCGTACTGCTGAATGCAAATATAGCAAAATAGCCGCATGCCTGCAAGAAATACTGTAGTGGCACAGGATTTGAGTAATATCCCGCCGGAAAAAACGTAAAACCTAAAGATATGAAAAAAGGAATTTTGACTGTACTTCTTTCTGTGGTTGCCGGCGGATTAACCGCTTACGGCGTAGTAAAAGCCACACAACCTGTAACGGAGCAGCAAATTGTAACCACGGACGCTACGGGCGCTCCGGTAGAATATAGGACTGTCAATTTGGCAGAAACAGATTATCCGGACTTCACATATGCGGCGGAGAGCGCCGTCGAGGCGGTTGTATACGTGGAGGTAACCGTGCAGCGTCGCCAGCAGTATCAGAACATTGACCCGTTCTTCCGTTTCTTCTTCGGGGACGAGTACTCGATGCCCCAGCAGCGTGAGGCAAAGGGCAGCGGCAGCGGCGTGATTATCCGCAAGGACGGCTACATCGTCACTAACAACCACGTGGTGGACGGCGCTACCCAGATCCAGGTGACCCTTAACAACAACCAGCAATACGAGGCCACCGTGGTTGGCACGGACCCCGCAACGGACGTTGCTATCATTAAGGTGGATGCCGATAATCTTCCCACCATCCCCATGGGAGACTCTGACAAGCTCCGCCTTGGCGAGTGGGTGCTGGCCATTGGTTCGCCCCTTGGCGTGCAGCTGAGGAGCACCATAACCGCCGGTATTGTCTCCGCAAAGGGACGTTCCATGCCGGATGGCAGTGGCGAGTTTAAGATTGAGTCCTTCATCCAGACGGATGCAGCCGTGAATCCCGGCAACTCCGGCGGCGCACTGGTGAACAAGAAGGGTGAGCTGGTGGGCATCAACACCGCCATCGTGTCCCAGACCGGTTCCTACAGCGGCTACTCCTTCGCCGTGCCGGTGAACATCGTCAAGAGAGTGGTGGACGACCTCATAGACTACGGCTCCGTGAAGCGCGCAATGCTGGGCATCTCAATGGGCACCATAGACAAGAAGATTGCCGACGAAATGAAACTTTCCTCCGTCTCAGGCGTATATATATACGAGGTTTCGAAAGGAAGCGCCGCGGAGAAAGCCGGCCTCAAGAAGGACGATGTAATCATATCCATTGACGGACAGAAGATTACGGATGCGTCCTCGGTCCAGGCCAAGGTTTCCGGTTACCGTCCGGGAGACACCGCAGACATAGCTTACATCCGTAATGGGAAAACTTCCCATGTGACCGTTGTATTCCAGGCCGCATCCTCCGCTAACGGAGAGGTAGGCACGGACGGCACCACGGAGTTCTACGGAGCAAAGCTGAAGGCTGCGGATCCTGAGGCCCTGAAAGCCCTCGGGCTCAAGGCCGGAGTGGAGATAGTCTCCCTTGGCACAGGCAAGATGGCCGATGCCGGAGCCCGTCAGGGCGGCATCATAGCCTACGTGAACGGCAAGAGCGTTTCGAAACCCGAAGAAGTAGTGGCCCTGGCCAAGAAGGCAGACCGCGCAATCTACGTCGAGGGCGTGGACAAGAGCGGCAGGAGCTTCTACTTTGGCTTTGGAAAGTAGAAACTAATTTACATACATGAGGCAACTTAAGATTACAAAGTCCATCACCAACCGCGAGAGCGCGTCCCTGGACAAGTACCTGCAGGAGAT
Source organism: Bacteroidales bacterium (assembly GCA_024694675.1). Lineage (GTDB taxonomy): Bacteria > Bacteroidota > Bacteroidia > Bacteroidales > UBA932 > Cryptobacteroides. Next base: position 7,142 of record JAILJO010000130.1, read on the forward strand.
TGGCCGTGAAGAACTGGTCACTCCGGACGAAGAAGTGGAACTGGCTCAGAGAATCCGTAAAGGAGACCAGGAAGCACTTGAAAAACTCACCCGTGCAAACCTCCGTTTTGTGGTTTCCGTGGCAAAGCAGTACCAGAACCAGGGTCTGAGCCTCCCGGACCTCATCAACGAAGGCAACCTTGGCCTTATTAAGGCCGCTGAGAAGTTCGATGAGACACGCGGTTTCAAGTTCATCTCCTACGCAGTATGGTGGATCCGTCAGAGCATCCTCCAGGCCCTTGCAGAGCAGAGCCGCATTGTGCGTCTGCCCCTGAACCAGGTGGGTTCCCTGAACAAGATCAATAAGGCCCTTTCAAAGTTCGAGCAGGAGAACGAGCGTCAGCCCTCCAACGAAGAGCTTTCAGAGATGATCGACGTCCCCAAGGACAAGATTTCGGATACCCTGCGTGTTTCCGGCCGTCACGTCAGCGTGGACGCCCCGTTTGTGGAAGGTGAGGACAACAGCCTCCTGGACGTTCTTCCCAATGACGATTCCCCGTCAGCGGACAAAGGTCTTGTGAACGAGAGCCTCAATACAGAGATTGAGCGCGCCCTGAGCACCCTCACTGACCGTGAGAGGGAAATCATCAAGAGCTTCTTTGGAATCGGCTGCCAGGAAATGACCCTGGAAGAGATTGGAGAGCGCTTTGGCCTCACCCGTGAGCGTGTGCGCCAGATTAAGGAAAAGGCCATCCGCCGTCTCAAGAGCCCGTCCCGCAGTAAACTTCTTAAGAGCTATCTGGGATGACGCCGGAAGTATTCATTCAGACAAAGGCCGCAGAGGCCATCAAGGCAATTTATGGAACTGAAGTGGCGGAAACGTCACTTCAGGTTTCTGTTACCCGCAAGGAGTTCGAAGGTGACTACACCCTGGTCACTTTCCCGCTCCTCAAGATCACCCACCAGGCCCCGGACGTTACCGGAAATGCCATTGGAGAGTGGCTGGTAGCCAATGTGCCGGAGATATCGTCCTTCAATTCCGTGAAGGGTTTCCTGAACCTTTCCTTCTCCTCCGTGTATTGGAACGAGGTCCTTACGGACATTGCGTCCGAAGGCGCCACCGGGCAGCTCCCTTCAACGGGAAAGCGCATCATGGTGGAGTTCTCCAGCCCCAATACCAACAAGCCCCTTCACCTTGGCCACATCCGCAACAACCTCCTTGGAGACAGCGTCTCACGCATTCTCAAGGCCTGCGGGAACGATGTCATCAAGGCCACCCTGGTGAACGACCGCGGCGTCCACATCTGCAAGAGCATGTATGCCTGGCAGAAGCTCTTTGACGGCGCCACTCCGGAAAGCACCGGCAAGAAGGGAGACCACCTGGTAGGGGACTGCTACGTGGCCTACGCCAAGATGGAAAAGGAGCACCCGGAGGTTTTGGACGATGTTCACAAGATGCTTGTGAAATGGGAGGAAGGGGACCCCGAGGTCCGCGCCCTCTGGACCATGATGAACGGCTGGGTATTCAAGGGCTTCGATGAAACGTACAAGGCTCTGGGCATCTCTTTCGACAAGGTTGACCATGAGTCCGATACCTATCTCCTTGGCAAGGA
>JAILJO010000135.1 GCA_024694675.1 Bacteroidales bacterium
TGACATGGAAGCCGCTCCTAACAGCGGTATCTGGGCAGAAGCATATCTCAACGGCAACGTAATCGGTCAGCAGTATCTCAAGGCCTGCGTCTATTTCCGCAACTACATTTCCATCCCTCTGGACTTCATTCCCGCAGGACGCCCCGTCTTTGCATATCGTCTTGCATGGCAGCACACCATTGCAGGTGAAACTCCCATCTACATGATCCAGAACAACCCTCTTCTTGTTCAGCGTAACATGATTTCCGAGGGCTTCGGTTCCAGCAACACCATCCGCGGTCTCCGTGAGAACAGAATCCTTGCCGAGGGCATGGCCTGGGCTAACACTGAACTCCGTATCAAGCTTGTGAAGTTCACACTTGCAAACCAGTACTTCTATGTTGCAGTGAATCCGTTCTTTGATGCAGGTATCATCACCAAGCCTTACAAGGCTGACGCCCTGGCCTCCATTGCAGCTGCTGATGGAAAGGTTTATGATCCTGAGTTCAACGCCCTCTTAGGAGAGACCACCAGTCTTACTCCTATCTACGATCCTGACAAGGTGAACTATCTTGTATACAGTGGCGGTGCAGGTCTCAAGATTGCCATGAACCAGAACTTCATCGTCTCAGCAGACTTTGCCAAGTGCTTCACCGAAGGCATGGACGCCGGCCTCTGGATTGGCATCGGCATCAACTACCAGTTCTAGTATTATCAAGAAATCTCCTCCTCCGTCCCTGAAAACCCCCGTTTTCGCGGACGGAGGACTCTTTTTGCCCTCTCCATCCCTAAAAATGGCCGTTTTTGCGGACGACTGGTTTTCATTGCCACGCCCGTCCTCATTTTTGGGCTGTTTTTGAGGACGGGTTGGCCATTTTGGCGGGGTCATCCTTGTTTTTGGGGTGTTTTTGAGGACGGATAACGGTTTTTGCATTGTCCGTCCGGGAATTTGGCGTTTTTCCCGGACGGATGGCGTGATTTAGGTTGTTCGTACGGGATTTTGGCGTTTTCCCCGGACGGAGGTGACGTACGCCACCTTTTTGGAGGGGGACCTGCGTCACTATACGCGCTGTGAGGCCGATTCCTGACGTACGTCACCCCGGTTTTGGGTGGCGTACGTCACCTGAAGTGTGGTTTTATGGCGGGGGTGATGTTGCAGGATTGAGGAAAATATGTTATTTTTGCTTAACTGAAAACGTTGGGTTATGAACGAGATATTAAGAGATTTGAATGAGGAGCAGAAAAGGGCTGTGGAGTGTATCTCGGGCCCAATGCTCATTGTGGCCGGTGCCGGTAGCGGCAAGACTCGAGTACTTACTTCCAGGATTGCATATCTGATTGAAAAGGGTGTTGCCCCGGAGCGCATCCTGGCGCTTACTTTCACCAAGAAAGCTGCCGGTGAAATGAAGGACAGAATTGCAGACATGGTTGGCGCCCGCCAAGCCAGAAAGATCTGGATGGGCACCTTCCACTCTATCTTCATCAGATTCCTCCGTGAGTACTCAGAGTGGCTTGGCTTCCCCCAGACCTTCACCATATATGACACCACGGATTCTGTGAATGCCATAAAAGGTGTAACCAAGCAGTTGAGTCTGGACGACAAGATCTATAAACCAAAGGAAGTCCTGTCACGTATTTCCCGCGCCAAGAACGCCCTTGTCACACCCACCCCGTACATGAATGGCCAGGGCGGATACAGGGAGAGCGACCGCCTCCACAAAATGCCTGAGATCTACAGGATATACTCAGAGTACTGCCGCGTCTGCAAGCAGTCCGGAGTGATGGATTTTGACGATATCCTCCTCTACATGAACATCCTCATCAGGGGCAACCAGGAGGCGCTGGAGGCAATATCGGCCCGCTTCGACCACATTCTGGTGGATGAGTATCAGGACACCAACATGGCTCAGTATGTTATTCTCAAGAAGCTGAGCGCCCGTCACCGCAACCTCTGCGTTGTGGGGGACGATTCCCAGAGCATCTACGGCTTCCGCGGTGCGGAGATTCAGAATATCCTTAGCTTCAGCACAGACTTTCCGGAGGCAAAGACTTTCCGCCTTGAGAGGAACTACCGTTCCACCCAGAACATAGTGAACGCGGCAAATACCGTAATAGCCAGGAACGAGGGCCGCATCCCAAAGCAGTGCGTCTCCATGGGAGAGGCAGGGGAGAAGATACATGTCGTGAGCTCTTATACGGAGCAGGAGGAGGCCATGCAGATTGCATCGGCAATCCTTACGCGGATGCGCATGGAGCATGCAGAGTATGAGGATTTCGCAATCCTGTACCGCACCAATTCCCAGTCCCGGGCACTGGAAGAGCAGCTCCGCCGCCGCAACATACCATACATGATCTATTCCGGCAACTCGTTCTTCGAGAGGGCGGAGGTCAAGGACATGATGGCCTATTTCAAGCTTGCCGTGAACGTTAATGACGATGAAGCCTTCCGCCGCATAGTCAACAAGCCTGCACGCGGAATAGGTGACACATCGCTTAGCGCCCTTACTGCCGCAGCTACTGCCAACCAGATATCTCTGTTCATGGCAGCCGCCCTGGAAAACCTTGAGGAGTATGGCCTCAAGGGTGCTGCCGTGGCCAAAATTCGTGCTTTCTGCAACCTTATCCTGAAATCCGGAGCAGATATCGGCACGGCATATGACGTAGCCATGACCCTTGCCTCTGAATCCGGTATGTACCTTTTCTATAAGGCGGATACTAGCATAGAAGGCCAGTCCCGTTTTGCAAACGTCCAGGAACTTCTGGACAGCGTTAAGGCATACGAGGAAGAGATTCAGGGCAATTACGTAAACTCGCTGCTTGAGGATGGCATTGTCCAGAGCGCAGAAGATGTACCTGCTTCGGAAATCCCCAAAGTCTCGCTTGGAGACTATCTGGAGAACGTTTCCCTTCTCTCCAGCGTGGACGTTGCAGAGGATGAAACCCGCAACCGCGTAGCCCTCATGACGGTCCATTCCGCCAAGGGTCTGGAGTTCCCATATGTGTTCATTGCCGGCATGGAAGAGAATCTTTTCCCTTCCGGCGGCTGGCTGCTTACTCCAAAGGACCTGGAAGAAGAGCGGAGGCTGTTCTATGTGGCCCTTACGCGTGCCAAGAAGGTTGTTGGCGTATCGTTTGCCCACACCCGCATGCGTAACGGCAAGCATGAAAGCAACGGACCGTCACGCTTTCTGCGGGAAATAGCTCCACAGTACCTTGACAAGCCTCTAAGACGGGAAGACTTCATGTCAGGTGGCGGCGATATGGACCATGACTTCTCCCAGGAACGGGCTTCCTTCACCTCATGGCGTGCTCCTCAGCAAAGCAAACCGGCCTTCCAACAGTCCTCACGGCCTGTTTTCCAGCCAAAACCTGTTGCAACTCCAAAGCCGGCGCCAAGGCCGTCGCTGCCGGATAACAGGCCGCCGGTGATTGATGCCAACTTCCAGCCGGATCCAATGTCTTCATTCCGTGTGGGGGACCGCATAGAGCACAACCGCTTCGGGGCGGGAGTAGTCAAGGAAATCACAGGCCAGATACCGGAACTCAAAGCCCGAATCAATTTTGACGAGTATGGAGATAAGCTGCTTCTCCTGAAGTTTGCAAAGCTCAGGCATATATAGTTTTGGGCGCAAACGTAAATCCTTGATTATAGCGCTATTAACAAATTTCACCCGGGTCAAATAGCCCGGATGAAATCATTTAAGCTACTGATTTTCAGTAGTTTGCGTTTGCGCGAAGCTGCGTCACATTCGGGTTCACATGCCCTTCACCTTTGCAAGGAAGTTACGTACATGTTCCTCATACTCCTTGGGATACTTTACGTATGAATTGGCATGTACGGCACCGGGGGTAACCCACATTTCCTTATAACCGTTGACTTTGGCGTCGTAGTTCTTCTGAAGGTGGCTGAAGGGAACAAAGTCGTCTGCATCACCGTGTATGAACAGCATGGGAACAGTGCTCTTTGCGAGCTGCTTCACCGAGGATGCCTCCTTGAATCCCCATCCATAACGGCTGCGGCAGACAATGCTGGCGCTGTTGAGGATAGGGAAGGGAGGAAGGTGGAAACTGTCCTTGAGGTTGACGGCGAACTGGTCCCAGACGGAGCTGTAGCCGCAGTCTTCCACGACAGCCTTGATATACGCCGGAAGAGAATCACCGCTTGCCATCATAACGGTGGCGGCACCCATAGATACACCGTGGAGGACGGTGAAATCGTTCTTAAACAACTTGTAAGCCTCCTCTGCCCATTTCTCCACGTCAAGGCGGTCGAACCAACCCATCTGTATGGCATCACCCTCAGAGTATCCGTGATACTGGAGGTCCGGAACCATTACATTGTAGTTGAGGCGGTCCCTGTACATGCGTACAAGGTAGAGGAATACATAGTGGTTGTCTCCGTAACCGTGAACTACCACTGCGGTGCCCTGTGCGTTCTTGGGGTCCTTGGCGGGAGCATAAACAGCGTGGATCTTGACGTCGTTATGTCCGGTAATGGTCATGTCCTTCATGATGCCCTGGGCCTTGAGGTTGTCGTACCAGGCAACGGTGCCGGCTTCAAGGGAATCTGCCTTGTGGCGGGTTCTTTCAATGTCTTCCACTCCGTGGGGGTTGGTAACGAGGGCGTAATTGCACATGTACTTGCCGGCAAGGCAACTGGAAGCTGAAATTGCTATGGCGGCAATGGCTGCCATGCGGAATAATTTTTTCATATCGTGGTTATTAGTGATTAGCAGTCGTAGAAGCGGTCTACCAGTTTTTTCATCAGTTCTTTATCATGGTTGGCGGCCTCGTGGAGGTTGGCATCGTCAAAACTGCGGAGGGCCTTCACGATGCCGTCTATCATCTTGGAACGGAAGACGTCGGCAGCTTCGTATATGCCGCGGACCTCTTCAAGAGCGGTGGCAGACTCCGCGCAGCAGGTGGGAAGCTGCTTTAGGGTGGCAAGCTTCGCAGCGCTTTCCGCTTTGTGGATGTCCATGTCTACATATTTCTCGCGCGCAATTTCAAGTGCCTTGTCTTCAGGCATTTCCAGACCTATCCGGCAAGCTACGCAGAGGCCGGCCATGAGCTGGTAGGTGTCTGCGGAGCAGTCAGGGGAACGCATCTCGAAGGTCTGCTTGAGTGTGGTGTCGCGGGGGACGGACTTCTCTATGGGATTTGTCTTTGCGCAGAGGTCTACGCCGGATGTCCAGCCCAGAGGTACACGGACCAGGGCGCTGCGGTTGCAGTCTCCCCAGCATACGTTGGTGGGGGCTTCCTGATGGGGCACCAGGCGGAAGTATGAAGTGGGGTTCTTGTTGCCGAATGCCGTTATGGACGGGGCCATCTCCATGAGACCGGCTATTGCGCGGAGGGCATATTTGGAGAGCTTGCCGTCCGGGCCCAGGGTGGCATTTCGGCCATCCTTCATAAGGCGCATGTGGATATGCATGCCGCTGCCTGCCTTGCCGACGGTAATCTTGGGAGCAAAGCTGACGTCCAGGCCTCTCTTGTAAGCCAGGTTGCGGATGACCCATTTTGCCAGTACAAGCTGGTCTGCGGCCGTTTCCACGGGGCAGGGGAGGAACTCTATCTCGTTCTGCTCCCAGATTTCGCCGTCAAGGGTGAAATTGCCTACCTCGCTGTGGCCGTACTTGATCTGGCCGCCCGTTGCAGCTACGCAGAGCATGCACTCGCGGCGGAAGTCGTTGAGCTTTGCGAATGGTTCGCTCTCATGGTAGCCCTTCTGGTCCGTTGCCGGGAAGAGGTTGTCGGCCTTGCTCACAACATAGTACTCAAGCTCTCCCATGGCCTCGAACTGCAGGCCTGTGGATGCCTCGAAGGCCTTTTCTGCCCTCATGAGGGTGGCGTGGGGGGAGCAGTCGAACTCTCCGCCGTTCTTGTCGTAATAGCTGCACAGGAGGCAGAGGGTTGGCACTTCCTGGAAAGGATCCATGAAGGCGGTCCTGTAGCGGGGGATTACGTAAAGGTCGCTGTTGCCGGCTTCTATGAAGGAAGGGAACAGGCTGGAGCCATCTACGCGCTCACCTTCCGTGAGGACGGTCTCGATGTAATCCAGGTTGTTTACTGTGAAGTTCAGGGTCTTTATCCTGCCGTCTTCCGCAGGGTACATGAAATCCACCATGCGGATGCCGTTTTCCATAATGTAACGGAGAATATCCTCCCGGGTGAACTCCTCCGGGCGTTTCTGGAGGAATGCCACCACCTTATTGGGATTCAGAGCAATCTGTTTGTCCATAGTTTTAGTGCAAAAACACTCCCCTGTGGGGATGAGGGGAGTGTTCCGGAGCGAGATACGAGTCTCGAACTCGCGACCTTCGGCTTGGGAAGCCAACGCTCTACCAACTGAGCTAATCTCGCTTAAAGCATACAAATATACAATTTATTTCCGATAAAATGCCTATCTTTGTAAAAAAGATAGAAGCAATGGCAGTTCAGAAACCGTCTATTCCAAAGGGCACCAGGGACTTCGGCCAGAAGGAAATGGCCAGGCGCAATTTTATATTCGACACAATCCGCAACGTATTCCGCACATACGGTTACCAGCAGATTGAAACCCCCGCCATGGAGAACCTCTCCACCCTCCTTGGAAAGTACGGTGAGGAAGGAGACAAACTCCTTTTCCGCATCCTCAATTCCGGCGACGCCTTTGCCGATGTGGACTTCCAGAAGCCCCTCGCCTCCCAGGTCTGCGAAAAAGGCCTCCGCTATGACCTCACGGTCCCTTTCGCCCGTTACGTGGTCCAGCATCAGAACGATATTTCCTTCCCCTTCAAGCGTTTCCAGATACAGCCCGTCTGGAGGGCGGACCGTCCCCAGAAAGGCCGCTACCGTGAATTCTACCAGTGCGACGTCGATGTAATCGGCTCCCGCAGCCTCCTGAATGAACTGGAGCTGGTCCAGATGGTGGATACCGTCTTCGGGAAGCTTGGCGTCCGCGTAGGCATCAAGATTAACAACCGCAAGGTCCTCACCGGCTTTGCAGAGATTGCCGGCGCCCCGGACAAGGTGGTCGATATCACCGTCGCCATCGACAAACTGGACAAAATCGGCCTGGAAAATGTGGAGGAGGAGATGCGGGAAAAGGGAATCGGCGAAGAGGGGATTGCCGTCATCCGCCAGATCCTTTCCCTGAGCGGCAGCGTCCCGGAAAAAGTGGCCTCAATGCGCAGTATGTTTGACGGCGGAAGTGCCTCCGGAGTACGTTCAGAAGCCGGTCTCAAGGGCCTGGATGAGCTGGAGGAACTGTTCGGATTAATCGGCACCGCTGGTATTAAGGCCGATGTTGACCTGGACCTCTCCCTCGCGCGCGGACTCAACTACTACACCGGCGCCATCTTCGAAGTGAAGGCCCTGGACTGGGCAATCGGCAGTATCTGCGGCGGCGGCAGGTACGACAACCTCACCGGCATCTTCGGCCTCCCGGATATGTCCGGCGTCGGCATCTCCTTCGGCGCAGACCGCATTTACGACGTTCTGGAAGGCCTTAACCTCTTCCCGGCCGCCCTGGAGCAGGCCACAACTCTCCTCTTCGCCGTCATGGGCCCTGATGAAATGCGCTACGTCATCCCCGTCGCCCACGCCCTCCGCAAAGCCGGCATCCCCGTAGAAATATACCCAGAGCCCTCCAAACTCCGCAAACAGTTCGAGTACGCAGAAAAGCGCGCCATCCCCTTCATCTCCATCAACGGAAG
>JAILJO010000080.1 GCA_024694675.1 Bacteroidales bacterium
GCCCTCGTTCCTGCCGCAGTACAGGCCTATTGAGGGGTGGTTCCTTATGCGGCGGACATAACGGCGCGCGACCTCGTTGAAAAGCTGAGGGTCCGCGGGGTCCGGACCGTCGGCGGGATTGGCCAGCCAGAAGTCCTGCCAGATAAGGATGCCGTGGCGGTCGCAGGCCTCGTAGAAGGCCTTGTTGTCCGTCATCCCCACCCAGTTGCGAATCATGGTGAAGTTTTGTGCAGCGTGATTACCTACTGCTATGTCATACTCCCTGCTCCTGTAGTTAAGGATGTGCTCAGGATAGCCCCAGTTGCCGCCGAAGCCTATGAACCGGCGTCCGTTCACATACATGCTGAGGCGCTGGTTGTTGTTCCTTCCCTTGAACAGGAGTTCTCCCACCGGCTCATACGGAGCCATCTCATAGTCAAGCTGTCGAACGCCGGAAAGGAAACTCACGCTGTCACTCTCCCCGAAGCTGAAGCTCACGGGGTAGAGTTCCTGCCTTCCGTAGCCGTTGGGCCACCAGAGGCGGGGGTTCTCAAGGGTTGCCGGGTCAAGGCTTACAATGCGGCTCTCACCTGCCTCCAAAGTCTGGGGACTCTCGATGGTAAGGTCGCCGTATTTCATCGTCAGGACGCCCTCCACGGGCTTTTCCGAATGGTTCACAAGCGTTGCACTTGCAAGGATTGTGGCCTTTGTGGTGTCCGGCAGGGCAAGTTCCGTGCGGACGAAGGGACTGTCCACGGTTACGTCGCCGGTATAGCGGAGGTAAACCCTGTCGTAGATGCCCATGTTGCGGCCGCGGACCGTTGGAATCCAGTCCCAGCCTATGGTGGCGTGCATAGTGGGGTTGTCTGCGCCCAGGATACCGCCGTTGTAGTTGTGCCAGGAGGCGGTCTGAACCTTTGCGTCGCCGTAATTGGGATTATGGACGATTTTTACCGCCAGGCAGTTGCTTCCGTCCTTCAGAAGGCCGGTAACATCGAACCTTGCGGCGTCGAAGGCGCTTTCAATGCCGCCAACATACTGTCCGTTGAGGTATATCCTGGCCTTGTAGTTGATACCGTCGAAGTGTAGGAACTGACGAGGTGTGTCCGGATGGGCCTCAAAGACATCCCTGTACCAGAAATCGCTCCTGAAATAGCTGTCAGATATATACAGATGCCAATCCTGGTAGTTGGGATCAAGCACCGCGCCGTCCGCCACATAGGACGCGAGGACAGTGCCCGGGACAGTGGCCACCAGCCAGTTATCGTCATTATAATCCGGCGTGGAGAGTTCCTCTCCGGTCTTTTCTATTGCCGATGCCCTCACCAGCTTCCAGTTCCCGCCGGCAAGTTCCTGCTCAGCACCTTTCCGCTCCGCCGCAGGTTTGGCCTGAGGCACCACGCCTCCGCGGCCCCAGACCTCAATCTCTTCCAGCTCAAAGGGCTCACCATTCTCCGTGGCGTCCAGAACTGCCTTCACATAGCGGGCCCTGGCCTTTTTTGCAATCTCCGGGGACAGGGCACCTGCGTCCTTCCACTTCTCACCGTCCTTAGACAGCTGCAGCTTTCCGCTTACTGGGCCGTTAAGCCAGTGGAAGACAATCTTATCCATAGCGGCCACGGCACCAAGGTCCACGGCTATCCACTCGTCCTTGCAGCCGGCGCTTTTCCATGCGCTGCGGAAGTCTGCCTCGTGGGCCATGAGACCGTCCGTAGCAAGCTGGGCAGACTGCTCAAGGTCGAATGCAGAGCTCTGCATGGCCGCCCTCTGAAGCGCCAGGTTCCGGTACTCATACCCTGCCGCCACCATCGTAGGAGCAAAATTCTCCTCCGGATCCCCGGGATATTTACCTATGTTATTAGTAGCCACTTTGCCGCATCCCGACACCAGGACCGCAGCAGCAACTCCATATATTAAAGCTTTGTTCATACTATCTATTTTACTATGATCACGTTGGGGACGGTGCGTTCGCCGGCGTGGTCGAAGATCTGGTTGTCGTAGGGGTGGTTGACGACGCCGGAGTCTTTGTCCCAGAGGGTTGAGGAGCCGCCGCCGTCAAAGTTGATGGCTTCGTAGAGGCCAAGGGACTCGCAGAGGACAGTAAGCTCGGAGATGGTCATGCCGTCGGCCTGTTTGGGGAAGCGGCCGTCAACCACGATGAAGTAGATCCAGCCGTCCGAGGTATATCCCAGGAGAGTGCGGGGATGGCGCTTGGAGTAGAACTTGCGGTAGTATCTGGTGCCATCGTCCTCATACTCCACGGGGTTGCCCTCGTCCAGAAGAACCGGGCCGGTGACGATTGCTTCGCGCCAGCCCTTGGCGGCCTTTGCCGTGGTGAGGGAATCCACCTTGAGGATATCCACCTTGCGGCCTTTCTTGTCCTGAATCCTGAACATGCCGTTGCTGCGGTTGCCGTCCGAGGTCTGGGAGCAGAGGACCTTGCCCTCGTCCTTTACGTAGGTGACGGGCATAAGGGTCTTGGTGTTGAAATAGCTGCCGTTGATGGCGGCAAGCGCCTTGTTGTCCTCACCGAACTTGCTGGTAATGGCCGCCGCCTCGCCGTCAGATTCCACCACGGAGACAACATGAGACTTCATGGGGAAACGGGCAATGGAGATATCCTGAGTGCTCTTGAAGACCTTTACCGATGCATTTGCCACCTCAACCTTGGAGTCCCCCACCTGGCGCCAGTTCCAGTCTACGGCTTTCAGTGCTTCAATAGGCTCTTTTGAAGTAATCTTATGCTTTAGAGCACGTACAACAGGGGTGTAATACTCCTTGAAATCTTCCCAGCTGTAATACGGGCCCTGTACCGGCTGGAGAGGAAGGGTGGCTTCCTGCTCATTCAGGAGAACCTTCAGGAGGATATCGTCCTGGGCGTTCTTGTAGAAAACAAGTTGCAGGGAAGCGCCCATGGGGATGATGTAGCTGGGGAATATCTCCAGGCTCTCCTCAAAGGACGATGTTGACTTTCCGCAGCCGTTCACGTTAAGAAGCACAAGGAGCGGAGCAATGCCGGAGTCGTGCCCGAAGCGGAGGCGGAGCTGCGTCTTGCCGGAAGCGATGTCCTTGGAGGCGGTTTCAATTATCTGACCAAGGGTAAACGCAGCATAATCAATGATATGGCTGCCGGAGTTCTCATAGTTTGCAACGTGGAGGAAATACCTGGCGGACATCCCTTTCCATACGGAGTATAACTCCTCAGGTGTAAAGACACTGTCAAAGATGCCTCTGTCATGATCCAGACAGTACGTGTCCGTCACCACCGAATACAGAGTAGAGATAAACCTGCCGGGATTGGTCTTGATGACTGTCCCCAGGACATCCGGGCTTGTAAAGAACTTGCCTGCGATTTCCTTCCAGGGCACGGTCTCTTTGAAATATGCCTTCAGGGCATCCTCAGCGGCATCGTTCCTCTTGAAACCATCCTTTATCAGATACGGATTGGACTTGAGGCTTGGCTGCAGCCAGGGGGCGTACTTGCCGGAGGCATCGGCATCAATGTCGATGTCCTTGTCAAGCGCCTCCAACGCTGATAGGCAGGACCACATGCTCATGATCACACGGGCCGATTCCGTAGAAACCGCCTCAACATGCGTCGGGCCCTCAAACACTTCCGGGAAGCGCTGGAACAAATGCCCGGCAATGCTCCTGTGCTGCGCCTTCCCCACTCCGGTAAGATTGCCGTCGCAATTCTTCACC
>JAILJO010000151.1 GCA_024694675.1 Bacteroidales bacterium
CACGCAGTGCTGGCTCTCCTCCTGCGACAGCCTTACCGTGCTGCCGGATATCTCGTATGCGTAAAACAGTTCCATAAGCATGCAAATTTACATTTTTTACCATGAATCTACAACAGACAGTGTAGCGACGGAGATGCGGACGGCAGTGCCGAGGGCGGGGCGGAGGGTGAGGTAGCAGGCGGCGAGGGTGGCGCCGGTGGTGAAGGTATCGTCAACCAGGAGCACATGGCGGAGGCCTTCCGGGAGCTGGCGGACGCGGAAAACGCCGCGAACATTTTGGAGGCGGGAAGCAGCATCAAGGCGGGTTTGTGTGGAGGTTCTGCGGCGCCGTACAAGGGCCTTTGGCAGCAGCTGGGCACCAAGTTCACGGGCGATAGCGGCGGCAATGACTTCCGCCTGGTTGTAGCCCCTTTGGCGCCTCCGGAGCCAGTGCAGCGGCACGGGAATTACCGCGTCTACGTCCTGAAACTCCCGGGCGCCAGCCATGAATCGGCCTAGAAGCGAGGCGAAGAAACGCCCTGCAGGGAGGTTATAATGGTACTTTACCGCCCGTGGAATCTCTTTGTACGGATTGTCCCCTTTATAGAAAAGGAGGGCCGTGGCATGGGAGTAATCCATAGTTTCCCCCTCCTCCCGGAACTTCTCCAAGACTCCGTTGAACTTGTCTGCCATGGTGTTGTGCGCCTGCTCCCAATAGTACGTAAGCGGGAGGTCTGATGCGCACCATATGCAAAGGTGGCGCTCCCTCACGGAGAGCGTCCTTCCGCACACCAAGCACTGCCGGGGCATAAGAATGTCCGCCACTTCTTTAATCATGGCGGACAAGATAAAAACTATAATCGAGAAAATTGACGCAGGTCCCCCGAACCTGCATTAAAAAGCGTAAATCACAATGTAGAACATCATTACTGCGCAAGTAATGAGCTTGAGTCCGGTCCCGAACATGAAGCCCATGAAAGCGCCGAATGCGGATTTTACGGAAGCCGGGAAATCCTTGTTTGCAAATACAAGTTCTGCAATGAAAGCGCCAAGCAGAGCGCCCACAATCATTCCGACAGGAGGTATGATGAGGCCCACGAACAGGCCTGCAATAGCGCCCCAGGCCCCATATTTGGACCCGCCTGTAAGCTTTGTAAAATATGCTGGGACCACATAGTCCAATATGCTTACAACTATGACAATGCCAAGCCAGACCAGAAGGACCGTGAGCGACAGGGGATCACCCGCGCTGTTTGCTCCGCTGCCCCACGCATAGAGGAGAAGCAGACCTATCCAACTGAGCGGCGGACCGGGGATGCCGGGGACGATGCTCCCAACAATTCCAATAATGCCAAGTATGATGGCGGCAATAGCGATGAAAGTTTCCATAGGCCAAAAATTTTGATTATATTTGAACAAACAAAACGCGTACCATTATGTTTCAGAAAGAAGTATATGTCAGAAGGCGTCAGACCCTCCTTGGAAAGATGAGGGACGCCGGAGAAAGCGGTATCATCCTTTTCGTAGGCAATGCGGAAGCCCCCGCACAGTATAAAGACAACTGCTATAAATGGCGTCAGGACAGCTCCTGGCTATATTTCTGGGGCCTGGACGCTCCGTTTTACGCCGCTATCATTGACATAGACGGCGGCACGGAAACCATCTTCGCTGACGATGTTGACATTGACGATATAATCTGGATGGGCCCCCAGCCCACCATCGCATCCCTGGCAGCCGGCGTGGGCGTAGCCAACACCGCTCCGTACGGAGCTCTGGCAAATGCGGTTTCCCTGGCCCGCAAGTCCGGAAGGAAAATCCATTACCTGGCGCCGTCCAGGTACTTCAACACCCTCAAGCTGATGCAGCTCCTGGACATCCAGGACATCGCCGCCGGTGTTTCAAAGCCTCTCACAGAAGCCGTCATTTCCATGCGTCTCATAAAACAGCCGGAAGAAATAGCTGCCATTGACGATGCCTGCGACCTGGGTGTCCTCATGCATTCCGTCGCAAGGGATTCCATAGAGATTGGCATAGTGGAGCAGGAGATTGTGGGCAAGATGGAAGCCGTGGCCCTTGCAAAGGGCTGGGGCGTTTCCTTCCCCACCATCCTCACCCAGCATGGTGAAACGCTGCACAACCACCTTCACGACAAGATTATCGAGCCCGGAAAACTGATGGTGATCGATGCGGGCGTAGAGAGTAATGAGCACTATGCCTCTGATTTCACGCGCACATATCCCACTACCGGAAAGTTCACCACCAAGCAGAAGGAAGTTTACCAGATTGTCTACGAGTGCAATGAGCACGCGTTCTCATTGACAAAACCCGGCATCACATACCGTGAGGTCCATCTTGCAACAGCCCGCAAGATGCTGGAAGGCCTCAGCGCCCTGGGCCTCGTAAAGGGAGACCTTGACGAGATGGTCGCCTGCGGAATCGCCGGCCTGTTCCAGCCCCACGGCCTTGGCCACAACATGGGCCTGGACGTGCACGACATGGAAGACCTGGGTGAGAACCTGGTGGGTTACGATCCGGACCAGACCCGTGCCAAACAGCTTGGCCTTGGGTCCCTGCGCATGGCCCGCCGCCTGCGTCCCGGACACGTAATCACCGACGAACCCGGCATTTACTTTATCCCGGCACTCATAGAAAAGTTCAAGAAAGAAGGCCTTGGCAAAGACTTCGTCAACTACGCCAAACTTGAGGGCTACTATGACTTTGGCGGCATCCGTCTGGAGGACGATGTCCTTGTCACTGAAACCGGCGCCCGCCGCCTTGGCCACAGCCGGCTGCCTATCGCCCCCGACGACGTCGAAGCCGCCATGGCATAAAGGCACATGTCGTCCGCGGCCACGTTTTTGGCCGTTTTTGTGGCCTGGCGTAACGGGAGGGTTACTTCCGGATAATCTCTATCTCACCCCTTAACCCTACCTTCAGGATTTGCGAGGCTTTTCCTGTGGATTGGGTGTCTACGGACGGGGGGACGACGAAGTCAACGGCGTCCTTGATGGTCTGGGGGATTTCGGAGAACCTTAATGGAGTGGGTTCGCCGGAGATGTTGGCGGAGGTGCTCACCAAAGGACGGCCAAGTTTGAAGACAAGCTGACGGCACCAGTCCATGAGCGGAATGCGGATGCCTACGGAGCCGTCTTCCGCAACGGCGTTCCAGGCAATGTGCCAGCGGTCGCCGGGCTCTCCGGCCTTGCCGGCCTGGGCTTCCGGGTAGATGATTGTCATTGGAGCATCGTTCACCTCAACAAGGTCTACGGCGATGGACGGAACCTCGCGGACATACTTTGCAACCATGTCAAGGTCACAGGCCAGGAGCACCAGGGACTTGGCCTCGGGGCGTTTTTTGATTTCGAACACCTTGGCCACGGATTCCGGGTTGGTGGCGTCGCAGCCAATGCCCCAGACGGTGTCTGTGGGGTAGAGTATGGTTCCTCCGGCGCGGAGTACGCGGAGGGCTTCAGCGAGTATTTCTTCCGGTTTCATAGAAACTTGTTATTACGGGATAATGGTCAGAATACTTGACTTTGTCTATGGTGCATGACGTGGCCTTCAGGCCGGAAGGATAGAGTATGTAGTCTATCCTCAAAAACGGCCACAGACTGCGGTGGGTGGCACCCCAGCCCTTGCCGGCGGCGGTAAAGGCATCGTGCCGGCCGCGGATGAAGCGGACATAAGTATAGGACAGCGGAGTGTCGTTGAAATCTCCCAGGACCACGGAGTTTTCCGCGGCCTTAAGCACCTTTGCCACCTGCTTTGGCCTCTCTGAAATTGCGCGGCTCATTTTGCGCTCCGTTTCCTCAACGGCGCCGTCCTTTTTGACCAGTGCCGGCAGGGAAATGTTGTAACTTTCGAAATGGCAGTTGTACAGTCTTAAAACAGAGCTGTCAAGCTTGACATCGGTATAGATAGCCAGGTTGGTGGATTTCTCGAAGGTCTCTTTACCCTTACCCTCGAAGCCGCGGCGGCTCAGGGTGACGTTCCCGAAGCGGCCTTTCTGGCCGGTAAACACGTAATACTCCGCCTTGTAGCCCGGGAAGTGCTTCTGGAGCCAGGCTTCCGGCTGCTCGCCCAGCGGGAGCCAGAATTCCTGGAGGCAGATTATGTCCGCGTCAAGGCCGCGGAGGTAGCGGGTGGCGGAATCTGCAAGAGCCATCCTGGGGGTATCCGAAGTGCTGTGCGCAAACAGGCCAACGTTGTAGGAAACCACTTTCAGAGTAGGTTCCGGAAGGTCTGAGGGACGGTCCAGCTGGTAATATCGGCCCGCAAAAAAGAGGGAGGGGAGAAGGGCTATGGCAAGGAGAGGCCTCATGTGCGAGCGGCGGAAAAGCGACCACACAAACAGCACTAGCACTATGGGGAAAACCACCGGATAAAGCAGGCCGAAAAGCGTGAAGAACCATGCTTTGGCCGGGTCCACGATCACAGAGATATAACTCAGGAGCAGCAGAGAAGACATGAAAAGCGACACGCTCCCGAAAGAGAGCCTGGAAAGCCAGTGCCGTTTCTTCTTTTCTGCCATTTACAACAGGGATCCTTTTCTTCTCCAGTGGCGTATCAGCAGGAAGCCGAACAGCGCGCCGCCAAGGTGCGCGAAATGAGCTATGCTAATCTGCGTTCCGGTAACTCCCAGGAAGAGTTCCAGGGCCACGAAAATGCCCACCCACCACTTTGCGTCAAGGGTGATCGGCGGGAATATGAGTGTAAGGCGGGCTTCCGGGTAAAGCATTGCAAACGCCACCAGGACGCCGTAGATAGCTCCCGATGCTCCAACCATGGGAGTCACCATGGCCGCCGTAAGGTTGCCGCCAAGATATGTAATCTCAAGCCATTCCACTCCGGTATGCAGGGCAACTGCACCAAGGCCGGTAATGAGGTAAAAGGCAATGAAATCCTTTGTCCCAAGCGCCCTTTCAACCACGGACCCGAACATCACCAGCGTGTACATATTGAACAGAATATGCCAGAACCCGCTGTGCATGAACATGTGCGTGAATGGCTGCCACCAGTGGAAATACGGAGATTCCGGATAGAACATCGCGAATGTCCCTATCATGAAATCCTCGTTGATGAGCGTAGCCACGAACATGATTACGTTCAGGTACAGGAGGTTCCTGGTAACCACGGGGATATTTTCCAAAAATCTAGGTAAGGCCATCAGAATCTCTTTTCAATATCGTCAACAGGGACGATGGAAATAATCCTCCGCCCGCCCGGTGTGAACTCCGGATTCTCCTCCTGCAGCAGGGCGTCCACAAGGCGCTGCGCCTCTATGGGAGAGGTCGGTTTCTTTGCCCCCGAGGCCCCTGCGGCGGCGAATTTCTGCGCCAGGGTCTGCTCCATAACGCCGGGGAGGAAACTATGGTCATCGGCAAGGATTGCGAGGATGTTCCGTACTGTCTCTTCCGCTTTCCCGTGCTCCGCGGAGAAGCCTTCCGGGACGGCGTTGACCACCACGGTATCGTTCCCGAACGGGACGATGTCGAATCCAAGGCCACTCAGCAGCGAGGCATTATCCTCAAACAGGAGCTTTCCTTCCACGCCCACATTCACCTTCTCCGGGAAAAGTGCCGTCTGGCTCACGTGGGCATTGGCGGTGAGCGCCTTCAGGAACCGGCCGTACAGCAGCCTCTCCATGGCCCTCCGCACGTGCACCACCATAATCCCTGAGGCCGATTGCGTCAGAATATACCTCCCCTGCACCACCAGGATCTGCGCTGTAGGAAGGGTCCTTTCCTGGAACAGAACGCCGTAGTTGGGGTCCTTATCCACATGGGAGGAATACGTCATTCCCGGACTTGTTCCGGGAATCTCTTCCATGGGGTCAAACGGATTGTAGTTGAGGTCCGCTCCCTCCGACGGAATTGCCTGCGGCTTGTATTCCCTGAAGCTGGGGCCGATGATGGGCATATCCTTCTCCTCCGGATTGTCAAAGTCGATGCCGCCGCCCACTCCGGAGCGTCCCAGCACCTCCTTCACCGCACCCAGAACCGTCTGGAAGAGCATCTGCTCCTCCTCGAACTTGATTTCAGTCTTGGTGGGGTGGATGTTCACGTCCATGCTCCCGGGGTCCACCTCCAGGAACAGGAAGTACGATGGCGTCACGCCCTCCGGAATCAGGTTCTCATACGCCTTCATTACGGCCTTGTGCAGGTACGGGCTGCGGAAGAACCTGCCGTTCACAAAGAAGAACTGGTTTCCCAGAGTCTTCTTGGCGCTTTCCGGCTTTCCTACGAAACCGCTCAGATTGCCGATGGAAGTCTCCGCGTGAACGTCCATGATTTCGCCCACAACGCCCGGCCCCAGGAGGTCCTGGATGCGGAATTTGAGCGACCTGCCGGGCTTTACGACATGGATATCTTTTCCGTTATGAGTCAGGGTGAAGGCAATGTCCGGACGGGTTATAGCAACGCGTTGGAACTCCTCTATGATGTGACGGAGTTCCACGCTGTCGCTCTTGAGGAATTTACGTCTTGCGGGTATGTTGTAGAAAATATTGCGAACCGCGAAGCTGGAGCCGCTTGGTGCCTGGACTTCCCGTGTTCCGGTATGCTCAGAGCCAGCCATGGTCACTTCCACGCCGGTTTCGTCTTCCTCGCGGCGGGTGCGTAGCGTTACCTCGGACACTGCCGCAATGGATGCCAGCGCCTCTCCGCGGAAACCAAAGGTCAGGATATGATGCAGATCCTCCGCCGTCTGAAGCTTTGACGTTGCATGTCGCTCGAAGCAGAGCACGGCATCGTCCGGAGACATTCCGCACCCGTTGTCAATGACCTGAATGAGCGTCCTTCCCGCATCCACAACCACCACGGTCACCTCCGTCGCCCCCGCATCCACCGCATTCTCCATCAGCTCCTTCACCACGGAAGCCGGTCTCTGCACCACCTCCCCCGCAGCAATCATGTCTGCAATATTCTTTGGTAATATCCTTAAAACCATATCCTTTTCGTCATCCCCGACCTGATCGGGGATCTCCTAAAGCAATTCAAAAAATTTCGTAAAAAACACTAATACGGCGGCTATAAGCAGCAACGTCACAATAGTGATGATCCCATGTATCTTATTCATGGAACTCCGGGTCTTCTGGTATCCGCCATTGCGGAAAGCGCCCCTCAGGCTGCTTCCCGGGATGTACGTGCCGTCCTGGGCAGCCTTTTCATTGCTGCCGTCAACGTCACCGAACATCTGGCGCCGCTTTTCCTCCTCCGGGTCATAGTACCGCGGCTTGTAGTTGAACACCCTGTGTTCCTGGTTTCCGAAAAACCCAAAATTGAATCCTGCCATAACATGCAAAGATAGTAAATTCCCCTGACATACCCACCCGTCCTCAAAAACAGGCCAAAAACAAGGACGACCCGGGTAAAAACAAGCACCCATCCTCAAAAACGGGCTGTTTTCAAGGATGGATACCTATTGATTGACGGCAAATGCTATTTGCCTAATCCTTTCTTTGCGGCGGCGCTGAGTTCATCGTACAGAGCGTCGGTCTTTTCCAGCAATTCTTTGCGGATGGCATCGAAGCACACCTTGGGCTTCTCTGCACCGGAGCTCTTAACTACCTTCTCGCGAAGATCATTGTAAAGGTCAACGGCCTTGTCAATGAGGTTTGCAATCTCATCAGCATTCTTTCCGGGATTCACATTCAGGAACAGCGTGCAATCATCCACAAATGCACCAATCACATACTCGATGTCTTTCTTAATGTCTCTTAACGTCATGTTATGATTCGTTTAGTTTTCGGGTGCAAAGATACTAATTTTTATTTGAATAGCGCACGGTCAAGGGCGGGAATGTCTTCATGCTTGACCGTAAAAGATTCTTGCTCAATAAAAAAAAGTTAGTATCTTTGCATCCCGGAAAACACTGTCGCCGTACAGTATTTTCCGGAATTTTTACATATACACAATGGCTACATTCCGTGAAAGGGCGCTCGCCGCAGCGTCCTCACGCAGTACCGGGAGGTTCTGCGTGGAAGAAGGGCCGATTTCGACGTACTTCGGCCAGAATGTGTTCACTGTGGAGACTATGCGGAAATATCTTCCCGCAAAAGCCTTCACTTGCGTACTTGAAGCTCGCAGCAGCGGGCAGAAAATCGAGCGTGGCATTGCCGATGAGATAGCCTCTGGCATGAAGACCTGGGCCATCGAGCGCGGCGCCACCCACTTCACTCACCTTTTCCAACCACTTACCGGCGCCACCGCGGAGAAGCACGAGGCATTCGTGGTTCCCGGAGAGAATGGTGTCGCGTTGGAACAGTTCCGGGGCTCGGCTCTTGTACAGCAGGAGCCGGATGCATCCAGTTTCCCCAGCGGCGGTCTCCGCAACACTTTTGAGGCCCGCGGGTATACCGCCTGGGATTGCACGTCACCGGTTTTTGTGCTTGACGAGACCCTCTGCATACCATCGGTGTTCATATCGTACAACGGTGATGCCCTGGACATGAAGCTTCCAAGCCTTCGTTCCATCAACGCCATCGACAAGGCCGCCACCAGGGTGGCTGCGCTGTTTACCCCGGAAGTTTCCTCGGTAAAGGTCAACGTTGGGCTTGAGCAGGAATACTTCCTTGTAGACGAGGACCTTTACAACGCCCGCCCGGACCTTCAGCTATGCGGCCGGACGGTGATAGGCCATACATCGGCAAAAGACCAACAGTTGGAAGACCATTATTTTGGAGCAATTCCATCCCGCGTTGTCGGTTTTATGAAAGATTTTGAAACCGAGGCGTATAAGCTTGGTATCCCGCTACAGACCAGACACAACGAGGTTGCACCCGGTCAGTTTGAATGCGCCCCTATATTTTCCGAAATCACCCAGGCCATAGACCAGAACATGCTTCTAATGATACTGATGCAAAAAGTGGCCGAAAAGCATCATCTGAAAGTGATTTTCCACGAAAAGCCCTTCCAGGGAATCAATGGAAGCGGAAAACACTGCAACTGGTCGCTGTGTACATCTAATGGGACCAACCTCCTTTCTCCAGGCAAGACATCAGAAGGTAAACTGCGTTTCCTGGCATTCTACAGCAGCGTGCTCAAAGCTCTTGCCGGCCACGGCCATCTGCTTATGGCGTCCGTATGCTCGCTGGGGAATACCTGGCGCCTTGGCGGCAACGAAGCACCGCCCGCAATCCTGTCTGTTTTCTCCGGGTCCACCCTTACCAGAGTTTTCGATGCTATCATGAAAATGGAGCAGGTTGATTGGGAGGCTGGGAAAAAGAGTATAAGCATCGTAGGCTCCATCCCGGAAATAATCCAGGACAATACGGACCGCAACCGTACATCACCATTCGCTTTTACTGGTAACCGCTTTGAATTCAGGGCACTTGGTTCATCTGCTAATCCGGCTGGCACCACTTTCGTCCTGAATGCAATAGTGGCAGATAGCCTGAACACTTTCGCGGACAGGGTGGCGGTGCTTCTGGATTCCGGAGAGGAGAAAGAGAAAGCTGTCCTGTCAGTGGTCCGCGAGTTCCTTACCGAGGCCAGCCCCGTCATGTTCGAAGGTAACGGATACAGCAAGGAGTGGCAGGAGGAATCTGTCTCGCGCGGGCTTCGTTCGGTCAACAATGCCGCAGAGGCCTTCCACGCTTTTCAGGAAGGGCCCTCCGTGGAGGTGCTCACCAATTCCGGCATCCTGTCCAGGAGCGAAATAGAGGCCCGTGTGGAAGTTATGGAGGAAACATTTGTAAAGAAACTCCAGATAGAGGCGCGTGTCATAGGAGACATTTGTCTCAATCATGTGATTCCGGCGGCCTTGGCTTACCAGAATGTCCTTATAAATAATATAAGAGGATGCCACGATGTGTTCGGGGACGGAGCGCCGTCCCTTTGCAAATCGGCAGCCGCCACGTTCCGGGAGATATCAACACTGGTTAATTCTCTCAGTGATGGTGTCGCACATCTGGTAGAGGTCCGCAAGAAAGCCAACCGCGCGGACAGCCTGTCCCTGAAGGCCAGCTTGTATTCCACCGATGTTTTGGAGAGCATGTCAAAGGTCCGGGAATGCGCCGACCGCCTTGAAATGCTTGTGGACGACGCCCTCTGGCCTCTTCCCAAGTACCGCGAACTTTTATCCTTGTAGCGCCATGTGTGGAATAGTAGGATACGTAGGTGAGAGGCAGGCATGCCCTGTCATCATCAAGGGGCTCCATCGTCTGGAGTACAGGGGATATGACAGCGCCGGGGTGGCAGTGCTACATCCAGAAGGCGGAATGGACGTTTTCAAATGTAAAGGAAAGGTATCGGATTTGGAGCGTTTCCTGGAAGGGAAAGACTATGCCGGAACTATCGGTATCGGCCATACAAGGTGGGCCACTCACGGGGAGCCCAACGACGCCAATGCCCATCCGCATATTTCCCGCTCCGGTAATCTCGCGCTCATCCATAATGGCATAATAGAGAATTTCCGCGTCCTGAGGGATGCTCTCAGGACGCACGGATTCACTTTCCGCAGCAGTACTGACTCCGAGGTTCTGGTCAATCTCATCGAGTATGTAAGAGAGTCAGAGAGATGCAGCCTGGAAGAGGCTGTGAGGGTGGCGTTGAAGCAAGTTGTGGGGGCCTATGCCATAGCAATCATCGAAAAGGGAAATACTTCCCGTATCGTTGCGGCAAGGAAGAGCAGCCCCATGGCCATAGGGCTGGGAGACGGTGAGTACTTTCTTTCTTCCGATGCCGCATCCATCATTGATTATACGCAGGATTTCGTGTATCTCAACGATGGTGAGATTGCCGTGGTGGAAAAAGGGAAACCGCTACATATCATGAATCTGGAAGGAAAAGACACGCCGGTCTCCATCCAGAAACTTAATCTGTCAATCTCCCAGTTGGAAAAAGGTGGTTTTGACCACTTCATGCTTAAGGAAATACATGAGCAGCCTGAGACCCTGGGAGACTGCATCCGTGGTCGGGTAATCCCAGAGACCCGTGAGATAGTGCTGTCTGGCGTTATTGAAAACAAGGAAAAGTTCCTTGCTGCCAAAAGGATTATATTCGTTGCCTGCGGCACATCATGGCATGCCGCCCTGATAGGCGAACACCTCATCGAGAACATGTGCAGGATTCCGGTGGAAGTGGAATATGCATCGGAA
>JAILJO010000155.1 GCA_024694675.1 Bacteroidales bacterium
ATGTTCCGCGTCTTCGTAGAGGCGGAGCACGGTTCCGGCACAGTAAGTGTAAAGGACCGTTTCGGAAACACACACAAGTCAAGCATTTCTTGGTAATGAAAAGATTATTCACCGCCGCGGCAATCCTTCTCGCGTGCGCAGGCGCCTGGGCGCAGGGCATAGGCTCCGCCAAAGACCTTCAAGAGTTCATGGAAGCATGCAACAAGGGAGAAAGCCTTCTCCCCTGGTGCAATGCTGACACCGTAGTCGTACTCACCGCGGACATAGACCTTGGCAAGACCAAAAAGCTTCCTCAGGTAAAGTCCTTCAGCGCCAGATTCGACGGACAGGGTCACAGGCTCAAGAACTGGAAGACTCCATTCGGCCTGTTTTCGGAAATCACAAGGCGCGGAGAGGTTGCCGGGATAGTCATTGATGCATCCTGCACACTCAACGCCGTAAGCAGGGGCGAAGAGTTCTTTGCCGGCTTTATCGCAGACAAGAACTTCGGAACCGTCCGGGATTGCATCAGCTACGGGAAAGTGAACCATAAGTGCGACTATGCACTTGCCCAGAACAGCGTGGGTGGAATTGTGGGCTTCAACCGCTTCGTGATTCTCAACTGCACCAATTACGGAACAATCACCTCGGATACTTCCGGGGCATGGAAAGAAGAGATTTCTATCAATGCCGGCGGCATTGCCGGCAGCTGCGGCGCCAAGGCCAATACCTCCAGCGTTATAGCCCACTGTACCAACGAAGGAGCAGTAAGCGTAACCTCCAGCCTGTCGTCTGTACTTGCAGGAGGAATCACAGGCAATGCCGCAAAGAGCAGCATCAAGTACTGCTTCAACCGCGGCGCAGTGAGCGCAAAGATTCTTGCCGCAGAGGATGGCAACGTCAAAGGAATTGCCAAAGCCGGCGGTATCTGCGCCCAGACCAAATGGGACATCCTCCGCAGTTACAACTACGGACCTGTCAGAAGCGAAGGCGAATGCGGGGCCAACATCGGTGGAATAGTTGGCATGCCCCATTCCGAACTGGTCATTGCCGACTGTGTAAACTACGGCTCCGTCACGGCACTTGGAGAAATGCCCTCAAACGCTGGCGGAATAGCCGGAAACATAGGCAGGCCTGTACATGTCCGCGGCTGTACCAACAACGGCGCCATACGTTTTGACGGCATCTCGTCCCGTGCCCGCAGCACGGCAGGAGGTATTGTCGGCAATATCTACGTGCCCAAATCACAGACCGCATGTGCCTATGTCCGCGATTGCATCAACCGCGGCGAGATCTATGCCGGAGCAGGCGGAAATAAGTACGACTCCAACAACCGCAACGCAATCCACGCCGGCGGAGTAGTTGGCTGCGCCGAATCACGAAGCGACCTTCTTGGTTTCGTCAGCGACTGCTCAAACTATGGGAAAGTGACTTGTTCAAAAGGGCGTAAAGGCGATATATGCGGCTCTGCAGTAGCCATAAAGACCGGCGGTGAAGCATCCTCCTGGGCCAAAAGCACGGAACCCCGCGCCGACGGGACAACTCTCTGGGGCAAGGTTTCCACCCCTGAAGGAAAGCCCCTGGAAGGTATTGTGGTAACGGACGGCTTCAGCTGTGTAAAGACAGACCAGGATGGCCTCTATGCCATAAAAAGTGACATGAAAAAAGCCAGATTCATCTACCTGAGCCTGCCTTCCACTGTTGCCATTCCCACAAGGAAGGGCATCCCGCAATTCTTCATCCGCATCCCGCACGACTCTAAAGCCGCCACAGCAGATTTCGTTCTTCAGGAGCGGCCTGCCCAAAAGGATTATACCGTCATGATGATAGCGGATCCTCAGGTGCGCCAGTACGGTGTGGACGGCTCCATGGAAACATGGAGAGACCGCGTAGCTCCTGATGCCGAAGCCTTCCGTGCCACATGCACCGGAGATGTCTATTCCATAAACCTTGGAGACCTGGTGTACAACAACATGTTCGCCTGGGACGATTACATGGATATAGCCGCAAGCATCAACTGCCCTACTTTCAACGTGATAGGCAACCATGACTTTGACCAGGCCACGCTGTTTGAAATCAACCAGGGAGACGTATACTATGAGACCTACGTCGGACCCACAAGGTACTCCTTCGATCTGGGAGACCTCCACTACGTGGTAATGAACGACATCATGTACGACCGTCCGTCCCCCAACAGCAAATACTATTATGGCCTGGATGACGAAACCCTCGAGTGGCTCAGACAGGATCTTTCTTTCATTCCCAAGGACAAGATTATCGTAGCCTGCACCCATGCCCAGCTCTTCAAGAGTCCCAACTCCAGTCCCAACGGCTCTCATTCAGTCTATTACAGGCACTACAAGGACTACCTCCAGCTGCTGTCATCATACCGCAAGGTCTATTCCTGGTGCGGGCATTATCATACCAATTACTACTATAACTATGCAAATCACATAGGGGAAACGCGCCACGGCGCGCCCAATATAGAGTGCATAAGTGTTGCCCGCTGCACCGGTGCCCTGCGCCTGAACAAGGAAATCGGCCCAAAGGGAGAGCCTCAGGGCTATATGGTCCTGAATGTCAATGGAGACAAACTGGACTGGTACTACAAACCTGTCGGCGGCAGCGCGCAGGACCAGATGAAGATTTACAAACCCTCAAGAAGCACTGACGGCTCCGTCAAGGCCAATATCTGGAACTGGTCAGAAGGGTGGTCCACACCTCAGTGGAGCGAAGACGGCAAAACCTGGACAGACATGGTACTCACTCCTGGAGTAGACCCTGACTACTACGACCTGTTTGCAACTGTAGATAATGCAACCACGCGGAAGTACTGCGCTCCGGCGCTGGATGCCACACTCTTCTCCGTTTCACCTTCGGACGATTGTACCGGCGGCACCGTACGGGTTACAGACATGTTCGGAAACACTTATACCCAAACAGTTAGTTGGTAAATTGTTTTAATTTTAACTACTAATTCTTATCTTTGCAAGATAAAGTCACACAGAAAAATAATACTATAACAACAATACAATGATTAAAGTCAGCAAACAAACCGTAGGGCATGAATACACCAAGCCCTGCTGTGAAATCGTTTATGTAGTGCATGAACTCAACATTCTGGAGTCTTCAGGAATGGATGACATCGTGGATGAAGACCTTACATGGAACCTTGCTCCGGGCTTCTCATCATTACCTGACATTTTCTAAGGAGGACTGTATCATGAGGAACAAAAGTATCATTTTCTGTGCTATTGCCATTACTGCAACAGTTCTTTTCACCAATTGTTCGAAAGAGAGCGAAACACTTTTTGAAGGGGCTCCCGAAAAGGTTTATGTACAGGTTGATCTTGGCACTACCAAGACATACATGGGCGCCTCATCCGCCGGTGTTCACAAGATGTACTGGTCCAACGGAGACCAGATTGCCATCAACGGCGCTGCATCTGATGAACTCACCGGTCTTGCAGAAGACACACCCACGGCAACATTCGCATTTGCAAGCGCACCGGTTGCACCTTACAACGTGGTTTATCCCGCAAGTATATATGCAGACGCCACTCACGTGACGCTTCCCGCCATCCAGTCCTGGAAGGACGGCAACTTTGCAGACGGCATGAACCCCATGGCCGGATACAACGCAACCGGAACAGGAAACATCACCCTGCACCACCTCTGCGCCATCCTCAAGATCTCCGTCAAGCGCGGAACCTCCGCTCCCGTAGATGAGGACAACCTTGTTGCAGTCCGCTTCAAGGGCCGTAACAGTGAGCAGGTATGCGGCAGCTTCACCATCGACTATGAGAACGCCGCCCTCGCAGGCGCCTCCTCCGCCGCTGCGGACAAGGAAGTCAGGGTAAACAAGAATATCGCCACATCCACTTCCGAGGCTGCCGTATTCTACATCGTCGTCCCCGCCCAGACATACTCAAGCGGCTTCGACGTCATAGTCCAGGACCAGAACGGCCATATCATGACCAAGAGCGTGAATGTCTCCAAGGAGCTGGAAGCAGGCCACCTCTACAACATGCCTGAGTTCGAATTCGTCCCCACCGCCACAGAGCTTGGCGTGGTCATCAC
>JAILJO010000074.1 GCA_024694675.1 Bacteroidales bacterium
TCCAGGATCTTGTCCAGGGCGCTCACGCTCTGGTCGGCCGTGGCCGACAGGATCATGATGGGCATGTCGTCGGCGCTGAACTTGAAGATGGTGGGCGAAGAGGCTCCGTCCGGGAGGGTCTGCACCACCATGTCCAGCTTGTCGCGGACGTCGTTGGTGGCTACTTCTATGTCGGTTCCGTATTCGAACTCCAGGGTGAGCACGGAAATGTTCTCCCGGGAGTTGGAGGTGATGTCCTTGAGGTTGGACACGCCGTTCAGGGAGTTCTCCAGCACCTTGGTGAGGTTGTTCTCCACGTCCTCGGCACTGGCGCCGGGATAGGAGCTCATCACCATGATGGTGTTGGACTCTATGTCCGGGAAGTTATCTACCGGGAGCCGCGTGAGCGCAAACACGCCCAGGATGGCGAAAGCCAGGAAGATAAGGGCCGTGGTTACCGGCTTGTTGACGGCTGTTCTGAATATGCTCATACTGCCTTTTTACTTGTTAAGAACCACAACCTTCACGCCGTCCTTGAGGGCCGCCTGGCCCTTGTAGACCACCTGGTCGCCCTCGGAAATGCCTTCCAGCACCTCGTATTCCATGCCGATGTGACGGCCCAGGGTTACGGGTACGTAGCTAACGGTATTATCGGCCTTGAGCAGGTACACGAAACGCTGTCCGGTCCCTTCCTGCTTCACGATGCACAGGTCCGGGACCACGATGCTGTGGTTGTTGCCATAATTCACGGTTACGCGGGCGTACATGCCGGGGCGGAGCACCCGGTCCGTGTTGGCCACGTGGACCTCGGCCCGGAAGGTGTGCGTTGCGGCGTCGATGGTGGGATACAGGCGTTCCACCTTGCCGGTGAAGCTGCGGCCGGGCAGGGCATCGGCCTTGATGGCCACCGACTGGCCCTTCTTCACCTTGGTGTATTCACTCTCGGAAATGCCCACGAGCAGTTTCACGGGAACCACCTGCTGCACGGTAAAGAGCGGGGCGCTCATGGAGAACATGTCCCCCTGGTCAAAGTTGCGGGCGGTCACGAAACCCGTGATAGGCGTGCGCAGGATGGTGTTTTCCAGCAGATTCTGGTAGTTGGTCTTGCGCACCTTGTAGCCCAGTTCGGCGGTCTCGAAATCGCTCTGGGACAGACCGCCTTCCTCGTACAGGGCCTTCAGGCGCTTGTACTCGATCTCGTCGTTCTGGATCTGGAGCTCCAGCTGTTCCAGCTGCAGGCGGTCCATTTCGGCCAGGATCTGGCCCTTGGTCACATAGTCGCCCACCTCCGCGTTGATCTTGCGGATGCGGCCGCCGGCCTGGGGCATTATGTTGTTGGTGGCAAAGGCCTCCACCGTGGAGGAATAGGAGCTTTCCTGGGCCACGTCCTTGCTGGTGGCCGATATCACTTCCACATTGGGCGTAACGTTGGCCTGGGGACCGAAACCGGCGGGACCCGCCTGGGTGTTGCCATTCCGGTTTCCGCAGGAAAGTGCCGCCAGGGCAGCTGCAGCCAATACAATGATTCTGGTTTTCATATCTGTTCTATCTATTTTTCTAAGGTTGCTGTTTCGTCGGTGAAATCGTAGCCCAGGGTCTGCTCCAGGCCCGCCTTGGCGTTCACAAAGTTGTATACCGCCTGCAGGGCCTGCAACTTGGTCTGGGTGAGGGTGAGCTCCGTGTTGTTCAGGTCCGTGAGCGTGCTCCGGCCCACCTGATAGCTCTTGGCCGCAACATCGTAGGCCTTTTCGGCCGATTTGATGGCGTCCCTGGCCGCATCGTACGAGCGCATGGAAGTCTCCATGGTGGAGAGGCTCTGGCGGATGCCGATCCGGAGCTGGCGCTCCGCATTCACCCGCTGGAGGTCCAGTTCATCGGCCTGTACGCGCGTCTGCTTGATGGCATGGTAACGCTGTCCGCCGGAGAAGATGGGGATGCTGAGCGAAAGGGCCAGGGTGCTGGAGGGCAGCCATTTCCACTGGGCCAGGTTGAACTTGTCGCTCTGGGTGTAGTAGTTGTAGCTAACCTGCATGGAAAGGGTGGGCAGGTATGCGTACTGCTGCATACGGATCTGCTTGGCCAGCATCTCCGCTTGTTTGGCCAGCTGGCGCAGCTGGGAGTTGCGCTCCAGGGAGGCCTCTTCCCCTTCGTTGATGTCGTAGAACATGTGCTGGGCATAATCTTCCAGACTGCCCGCCACATCTATGGCACGGTCCAGGTCCAGGCCCATCACAGCCTTGAGCTGCCACAGGGCCAGGTAGATGGAATTCTCCGCATTGTACAGGTTGGGAATGGCCGCAGCCACGCTGGCCAGGGCCCGGGAACGGTCCATTTCCGTGGCCTTCTGGGCGTTGAAACGCATTTCCGTGAGTTTGCAGTTCTCCACCGCATTCTCATACACGGCGTTGTATACATCGTAGGAAGCCTTGGCCAGCAGGACGGAATAGTAGGCCTGCTTTACGGATGTAACCGTGCCCAGACGGCTTTCGCGGGCCTGTTCCACGGCCAGTTCCACCTGGTCGCCCGTGAGGCGCAGGCTCTCCCAAAGCTGGAAATTCACCACCGGCATGGAGGCCGAAAGGCCCAGGGACATCTGGTTACGGCGGCCCATCTCAATGGCGCCGTCACCGGACTGCTGTTCCGTTTCCGGGGTTGTGGGGGGCACATACGGGACGAAGGGGGCACCTGTGTAAGCATACAGTTGTTCGATGTAGTACATGATGGGATCCATCATACCGGCCATCATGCCGGCCATGCCGCCACCGCCGCCGCCGGAGCCCTCCTCTTCCGAGTCGGATCCGAAGTAAACCTTCTGCTTCTGGATGGCGTAGCTGTACATACCGGAAGCGCTGATCTGCGGGAACAGCTGGCCGTAGGAGCCCCTTTGCGCATATTTGGTGCGCTCCACCTCCATATCGGCCACTTTCACGGAGACATTCTCCGAAAGGGCGATCTTTACCGCATCCTCCAGCGTGAGCACCAGCGTGGTGTCGCCGGCGGGACGCTCCTCCCCTTTATACTGAGCCTGCGCCGCCAGGGGAACCAGGAGCGCAAGTGCCAAAAGACAATGTTTTATACACATAAACTAACCTATATTTTCAAATTTGAGCCGTCCCTTTTATGCAAAAATCGCACCTGCATACACATAGGTTGCAAAATTTTGCGAATTTACAAAAAACACAGAAACTATACAAAAAGTATCACGTAAAAGCAGTCCGATTTTTCTCCAGACAAAAGACAGTGACTTTTCCTGACACTTCTTGGGATTTCACGAACGACTTAGTATCTTGCTCTTTTTCTGGGATAAAGCATTGTCTAACTCACTGATTTTTAACTAGATAATAAGTTTTAAATGTGTTTTTAAGGATTTACCTTTGAGCCGTAAAAACTTATTTTCTTATGAAACGTTCAGTTATCACCGTCATCTGTCTTCTGCTCCAGGTTGGAGTCGTGACGGCACGCGCAGAAGACCTGTTCACAAGGGAACGCCCCTTGATGGAAGTCACTGCTCCTACGCAGTGGTCGTTCTACAAGTTTATCGAGCAGCCCGTGGGCCTTTACCGCGGTGCTGTTTCGGTGGACATTCCTCTCTTTACGCTTCGCGACGGCGAAGTGGAACTCCCCATCACTCTCCGTTACAACACTTCCGGTATCAAGGTGTCCGAAGAAGCCTCTTGGGTCGGGCTTGGGTGGAACCTTGACGTCGCAGGTTATCTTACCTGTAATGTCGTGGACGGTTATGATTACAAAGATGACACCTTCGACTCGCTGTTTAAGTCAAGGTATTATCCTGCCAGTCATGGTTATGTCTATGAGCACGGCTCTCAGTTTGAAGACATGTCGGACTGGCTTTCCAATCCTTGGTTCTCCCAGGACATGGACCACTACCACTGGGGAAAACTGTCTCCGGATGTGTATTACTTCTCATATCCTGGAGGTGCCGGCCGCTATGTCATCGACTGGAGAGACGGCAGCGTCGTGCAACTCACAAGAGAAGAAGCGCTGCTTATCGACAACGGAATCACAAGCACTGAGTTCCCCTCCAAAACAATCACCACCGCCTCCGGAATCCGTCACACCTTCGATTATGCAGGCTCTACCGGTGTCTACGGAAAAACAGACCCCATAGCATTCAGTTACACCCTCTCCAGGACCGACTACCCTTCAGGAGGATATGTGCAGTATTCCTGGACGGATATAGATTATGAGGAGTATATCTGGTCGGCCAGTATCTCCGGGTCGTATATTACGGATGTCCTCGGTTATGCACAAGTGTTTACCAACAGTCCCTCTGTCAACCACGATTACACCCGTATTGAAAAAAGGGAAAGCCTGCCCACGGAGATATTGACCCAAAACTATCGCGTGGTTTTCATTACAGGAAACCGCACCGACCATTCCGCGCTCAAGAAATTGGAGGCCGTGGAACTCCGTGACCGCAGCAGCGGAACGCTGCTCCGCCGGTTTGAGTTCACCTATGGTTATTTCCTTCCCCTGAACAGCGTAGTCGATGCGCAGGCCCAAACCCGCCTCAAACTCACACAGGTGCGGGAAGTGTCCCCGACGGATTACTCCGTATCCATCGACCGGCATGACTTCCAATACAACGAGACGGCCCTTCCTGCCAAGAACTCATTAGGCTATGATCACTGGGGCTTCCCCAATGCTTCCTCTGCCTCCGTCAAGGGACAGCAAGTGGCCGATGTCAGCAAACTCCGCGCACTCTTCTTATATGAGGAAAATTACACCAAAGCCAGTTCCATCTCCGCTCCAAAATATGACCATGCCGCAAATGAGACCTATACCTCTGCGGCTATGCTGACACAGGTTTCCTGGCCGGATGGCGGCCGGACTACGTTCACCTATGAGCCAAACACCTTCTGGGGCCTTAAGATTCCCAAACATGGAGAGCTGGCGCCACCTGCAGCTACCGCACATGACAACGCCCAGTCTTCCGGCTGCGGAGTACGTATTGCCTCGGTCAGTCAATTCGAAAAGGACGGCACCACTGCCAAATCCGTACGTCAATATACCTATGACGACCCGTTGACAGGTCATTCCAGCGGACATCTTTTTGATATTCCCCGGTACTGGACAGATTATCCCGAGGCGGGATACACTTATACACGTTATGGCGGAGAAAACATTGTTGCCCTTCCGCAGTTTCTCCTTTCCGACATAGCCACATATGCCAATCCCTATGGATGGTCTTCCGGTGTAGGTTACGCCTACGTCAAAGAAACCATCACTGCAATAGGTGGCGCAACAGAATACCGCTTCGCGAATGATGCCGAAAACGACATGCCACTTAGCTACAGGGTGGGTAAGCCTTTGAACGGGAAAATGCTCTCAAAGACAGTCACCGACACCTCCGGCGCTGAAATAAAGAGTTCAACCTATTCTTACTCACAGACTTATTCCCACTACTATTATGGCATCAACCTTGTCAACCAGTGGTGTCCTTTCCCCTCAACTGTAAATTCCGGCAGCAGCTTCTGGCAGCAGGAAGCCTCCCTGTCCAACACTCCTCTTTATTATCCGAATTACCATCTCATCCTTGAATATGCCCTTAATGGAACGGATGTCCTTTTGTCGGGTATATCAGATAGCACTGACGGGGTGACAGTATATACAGGATGGACCTATGATTCCGAGACACTGCTTCCGGTTTCCAAAACCATTTCCGGAGGAGACGGGACCATATTCAAGACAACCTATACTTATCCGAAGGATTACTCCGATGGGACATCGCAGCAACTTGTTTCCAAGCATATTCTTTCTCCTGTCATTGAAACGCGCACCTACGTAAACAACATACTGGCTGATGCTTCTTTGTGCCTTCCCGATGAGGATGGGGTCATGACCACCCTTTATTATGCCGATTTGTCATCTCCTTCCGCTTCGACAGCACCGGCATTTACCCCATCGGGATTCCCCAATCCTGTCATCTATCCCGTAGCCGCAGCAGACAGGCTGGGGTATGATGCCCGCAACAATCCCTTCGGATACCGTTATGGAAACATGCTCGACGAGGTCTGGCTTTGGGGGTATGGATGGCGTTATCCGATAGCCAAGATTGAGGGGAGCACGCTTGCAGCAGTGACTTCCGCCCTAGGGATTACACCGGCGTCTCTTGCCGCACAGATAACGCCCAATATGACAATTGTTGACGGGCTCCGTTCATCCCTGTCTTCCGCCCTCGTAACTACTTGGACTTACGATAACCTTGGAAATCTGACTTCCGAAACCTCCCCGGCAGGAGAGAAAACGGTTTATGGATATGATGCTTTCGGACGCCTGGCCTCTGCTTCCATTATTGTTTCCGGACAGACTCTGCCGCTTGACCGCTGGTCCTATGGAGATGACAGTATCACGCACGAACTTGTCACCAATGCATCAGGGGCTATTTCTGTCAAAGACATTACCTACAGCAACGGCCTTGGACTCCCCCAGCAAACCCTCCATACGAAATACGCATCTTCCGGTGCGACGCTTGTGGAGCTGACCGATTATGATGCCGCTCTGCGCCCATCCATGCACTATCTCCCATACAGCACGGGAACAGTAACAGAGAATAGACAAACAAATGCGGCTTCCGCCGTTTCACAGTATTGGTCTTCCCGTTTTCCGGGTGAAGGCAGACAGTTTACTGCAACAGGCTATGAACCGGCTCCTACCGCCAGGGCCACTCGTGAAACAAAGCCTGGCAATACGATGTATTATGGCGGGTTCCATGTCCTGACCGCTTATCGCGCCAATGTAGCCGCAGAGGTAAGGAAACTCAGTGTCAACACGAGCGGCACCCTTGTCGCTTCCGGCTTCTTCCCTGCCGGATCCCTCAATGTACAGGAAGTTACAGATGAAGACGGTGTTAAAACGTCCATATTTACAGACAAGTTCGGGAATGTGGTTCTCGAAAGGAACTATCCCTCGTCCGGACAGACTGCCGATACCTACTATGTCCGTGATGGGAAATACCTCTTGCGCCGGGTCATTACCCCGGAGGGCAGCGCCCTGCTCTCGACGACCGGGTCATGGTCCGCAGCATCTTCTCTCGTTGCAGACTGGTCTTACAATTATGAGTATGACGGACGTCGGCGCCTTGTAGAGAAAAAGATTCCGGGCGTGGCCGCTGAATACCTTGTCCTTGACAACATGGACCGTATTGTCGCACGACAAACAGCCGCAGACCGTGCTGCAGTCCTCTGGCGCACCTATACCTTCGATGCGGCCGGAAGGCCCTCCGAAGAGAGACTTCAGGCCGTCTCCCTTTCGAGAACCGCGATGCAGGCGTCCTGGGCATCGTATGCCGCTTCGGGTAAATTGGTTTCCCGTACCCAGTACGATTCTTACCCAACATCGCCGACGAATGTTTTCTCTCCCATTTCGGGTGTCGCGGAAGTTACCGACATGAATTTCTCCCCGAAAGGGAAGCCTACATTTGAGATGGTGGCGGACATGGCTTCGCTCGATACAAACTCGCCAACCTATAAGACCAAATACTTCTTCTACGACCGCCGGGGACGGCTTGCCCAGACCTACGAGTCCAGCGGGGGAAATACCGTCCGAACGACCCTTGGATACGACCACAGGGATAACATCACTACTACGGTGGAAACAGCAGGAGGAGTAACCGTCCGTGAGTATTATTCTTATGACAACAGGTCACGCCTGGTGCATACTTCTGTGAGCGTAGACGGTGTGTTTATCGGATCGGTCGCCCGTTCTTATGACGATCTGGGACGTCCCGTATCCAAGACTTTTGGAAACGGTGTAACAGAATCTTATACCTATAATTTCCAAGGATGGCAGACGGCTGCCTCTGCAGCCCGCACCGGCAACACTCTCTTTTCCGAAACGTTGCACTATTACAGTGGTGTAACTTCCGGAACGCCGCTCTATTCTGGCCGCATCGCAGGACGTTCCGGCTCACAGAATGGGACAGCATTCTCTGATTTCTATTCCTACGACGGGGCCGGACGAATGACGGGGAGCGCCGTCTCCACACCCACTAATACAGAGACGGCCATCACGTACGACCGTTCCGGCAATGTCCTTACACTCAAGCGGTATGCCGGCAGTACCCTCTCGGACAATTTCACCTGGGCTTATACGGGCTTCCGCCGAAACGGATACTCCTATGACGCGGGGGGAAACATCACAACCGACGGGAACGGCAGTTTCACGGCAACCTACTACCGGCTGGGACTTCCGAAGACTCTCACTGCTTCTGGGGCAACAACCACTTATTCTTTCACTGCAGATGGAACCAAGGAGTCGGCGCTCCAGAGTGACGGCAGCGGGTATGTGTACTTGGGCAGTATGCGCTTCTCCAAGAATGCATCCGGAACGCTGACCTTTGACAGCGCGCCTTGGGACGGAGGCCGTATTGTGGCCGGAAGCACTGCCGGGGCATATGATTTGCAGTATTTTACGACTGATCACCTTGGGAGCGTAAGGGTCGTGACAGGCGGGAGCGGAAACGTCGTTTTCTCCTCCGGATATATGCCCTACGGGACCGGGACCAACACAGCAGGATCGGCCATGAACGAATTCAGATTCAGCGGAAAGGAGGTGCAACCCCAGGCCGGGCTGCTGGACTTTGGCGCGCGGTTCTATGACCCCCGTTCCGCCTCCTGGCTCTCCCTCGACCCCATGGCCGAAAAGTATTATTCCGTCTCCCCCTATGCCTACTGCGCCAATGACCCCCTTGATCTGGTGGATCCGGAGGGGGAACAGCCTTTCCTCTATCCGTATCCTATAAATCCCACCATTTTTCTTGCAATAGCCCTAGAACATTCTCCTTTCCAAAAGACCCGAACTATTGGCTATGTAATGCAGGAGCCACATATCGCTTATTCAATAGGTTCGTACAAAGAAGGAAGACATAATATATCCACTATTGCAGGTAATTTTACGATTAACGTAAGTAGAAATGCAGGCTTTACGACCAACCTTGGATCCGAGGAGAATGCATTCAGGCACACCCTCTGGCAGGCCATCATAACTAACAAATTTGGTGTAATACAAGCATCTCGAGTAGGTCTCATTCACGAAAATAAGAAAGATGTTGAAAACCTATCTGCAAATCTTTATAGTTTTCCCAAACGCGAAGCAGCTGATGCCGCTGCCGATTTACGCAATAATATAATTGGTCAAGAAATAGGGAACGGCCCCCAAAGAAGCAATATCGAATTGGCGATTGCCGTTATAAACTATATGCATGAAAAAGGCGTATGGACATCCATACAAACGGAGTCAGGAATGTATACTATTTTCCAAACGAAAATCACAGATCAACAATGGAGAAACGCAATAGAAGAAATCAACAAACTGGATATGTATGGAAAAGAAATGCACTAAGTTACTAATACTATTATTACTCTTGATGGTTCCGACGGCCTGTCACAACAAAATCCGAAAAACAATTCGGCACCAATTTCATCCCAAAGAAGAAGGGAGAGTCGTCATAGATCTTCAAGACCTATTCCCAAAAAACACAATAGACAGCCTCTTCTTTATCAGGCATGGGCCTCTCCCCGATACTCTAATAGGAGAAATCATTGGAATTCACGATTATCGTGGCTATGGATATTTTGATCTCCAAGATGATATGCAAAGGATTGTTATACTTTCTTCTGGCAGAGTTCTTTACCAAGAAAACATTTATGATTCGAATAACATCTCTTATAGGGGATTGAGTGATACGGCTTTACTTTCCACACAGTTTATCATAGAAAAAACTTTTGACGAGGATGGGTGGCCATATTATAGAGTGTCCCAATAAAGAAAAAACAGCTTTTTAACCATCAGCGGGCTCCCCCGCTGATGGTTTTCTGTTCAAACAAGCGCCTTGTTTTTTTTGCTATACAAAACTCTCACATTTTTTCCCAGCCCTCTTGCACGTGTCCGGAAAGTTAGCTACCTTGCCACAAAAAGGAACACAATGAACAGTAACACTACCGATTCCGTCTTGGAGGCATTTCTCCGGGCCTTGCCGAACAGGGACAGAGCTGTTTTCCTGAAGGAAATTGTCTTTGGTTCCACCCCGGCAGAGACGGCTGACGCACTTGACCTAAAAGAAAGCGAGGTGCGTAAAAGCGAACGCCGGATAGCGACAAAAATGCTTGAGCACCAACTATAAAACCGAAACCCGTTACACAATTATAAACCAGAGGCCTGCTCCCCTCCGGAAGAGACAAACCCAGATCGTTTTAACAAGTAAAGCTATGACACATTAACAAATCACTTCAAATCGTAAGTAAAATGGATACTTACAAAAAAGCGGAGTCCGCTTGCCCCGCCGCCGGACAGGACAAGCGCAGGGACAATCCTCAGAGGGATTCTGGGGCCGCCATCACTCCGGAGATGTTTCTTGATGCCATCCAGCAAGAAAGAAAGGGCGGACAGCAAAAAGGAACATTCTTCTCTCTGCTAAGGAGACTGCCTCCCCATTCGCAGCTTTTTCTCCTTAATGTAGCGCTTATCCAACCAGACAAACTGGAAGAGGATACTTTTCTTTTCAAGCTCATTGGCGATGTCTGCAAAACCACCCCGTCCCATCCGGGCAAAGAAGTTATTCTGCGCGTTAAAGCGTTTTCCAAAAAGAAGTACAATCTTGGGTACTATCGGTTCTTCGTAGAAGTGGATGGGATTGAATATGGGCCCATGAAGTTTGCACACAAGAGTGCGGCTGTTCTTTATCTCATGTATCTGGTACATTTGCTCCAACATCCTGGATGCCCGCCCAAAATTCTGGATGTCAGCAAGAATAAGGATGCCTTCATCCGCTATTACACAAAAATGTACCGGTTTACTAACAAGAATCCTGCGGATGTTTTTAACTTCCTCCTGGATGGGAAACAAGGTGAGGGCCAAGGAGACCTGCGGTTTCTTTACAAGTCTATCAACGAGACTCTGGTAAACACTTTCAGCTACCATGCTTCATCGGCCGATTTCGAGGTCCACCGCGAAACCCATCTGTCGGCCTTCCCTGAATGGATTGAAATCCCCGCAGAACTGGTGGACCTTGCAGCAATCATCTAACCTGTCAACGTAGTAGTTCTTACCCGGTAAATTGAAGGAGACCCGCCCGATCGGGCTGGCCTCCTTTCTCTTTCTATACCTTACAGGCTGTGCGCATAATGCGTGGGGTCCTTCTTTCTGGGCCCCGCCTCCGGCGGGATGGCCCGGGCCGGCTGCTTTTTCTTATAGGCATACACCAGGAAGCCAATGCCCAGCAGGACGAAGGGGATACTCAGGATCTGGCCCATATTCAGGAGCATATCGGCCTCGAATTCCACCTGGTCGTTCTTGATGAATTCGATGAGGAAGCGGCTGCCGAAGCACACGATAAGGAAGATGCCCACGAAG
>JAILJO010000078.1 GCA_024694675.1 Bacteroidales bacterium
GGAAGGGGACCCCGAGGTCCGCGCCCTCTGGACCATGATGAACGGCTGGGTATTCAAGGGCTTCGATGAAACGTACAAGGCTCTGGGCATCTCTTTCGACAAGGTTGACCATGAGTCCGATACCTATCTCCTTGGCAAGGAGCTGGTGCAGGAAGGCCTTAAGAAAGGCGTTTTTGAGACGGAACCGGACGGCAGCGTCTGGTGCGACCTCACCGCCGACGGCCTTGACCGCAAGCTGGTCCTCCGTGGAGACGGCACGTCCGTCTACATCACCCAGGACCTGGGCACGGCAGAGCGCCGTTTTGCCCAGTACAACCTGGACTCCCACGTGTACGTGGTGGGTAACGAGCAGGACTACCACTTCCAGGTCCTCAAGCTCATCCTTGGAAAACTTGGCTTTGACTGGGCCTCCCGGATCTACCACCTGTCATACGGCATGGTGGAGCTCCCGGAAGGCAAGATGAAGTCCCGCGAAGGCACCGTGGTTGATGCCGATGACCTCATACAGAGCATGTACGAGGAAGCCAAGAAGACCTCCGAGGAAAGCGGCAAGCTGGCGGATCTCTCCGAGGCTGAAAAGGACAAGCTCTATCACATGATAGGTCTTGGCGCCCTCAAATACTTCATTATAAAGGTGGATCCCAAGAAGACCATGCTCTTCAATCCCAAGGAAAGCATAGACTTCAACGGCAACACTGGCCCCTTCATCCAGTACACCCATGCCAGGATTTGCAGCATTCTGCGCAAAGCCACCGTGGCGTACGGCGCTTCGGATGTAATGGGCTGCGAGCCTTCTGCAAAGGAAATCCGTCTTGTGAAGCTCCTTGGCCTCTTCCCCGGCAAGGTGGCCGAGGCCGGCGCCGCCCTCAGCCCCGCCGTCATAGCAAACTACGCCTACGACCTGGCAAAGGAGTTCAACCAGTACTACCACGACACCCCCATCCTCAAGGAAGAGAACCAGGCCGTCCTCAAGTACAGGCTCTGCCTCATCGACACCCTGGCAAAGACCCTCCGCTCCGCGATGGGTCTCCTGGGAATCGAATTACCTGAAAGGATGTAGCTTAAAGCAGTTTTAGAGTAGCTTTAAGCACTTCGTCAAGATTATCACTGGCCTCCAGAGGGAAACCGAAGGAGGCTACTTTGTATCCCTTGGCGTTGTAGAGGACGGCGGCGCCTATGCCGGTGCCTTTGTAGAACATGAGGTAGCGTGAGGCATTCTTGCCACCCATGTCTGAGCCTACGGCACTACCTATGCCAACGCCGGAGCCGGTGACGGGACAGATGCCGTCAGGGTTTTCTACCCTGTACATGTCAGGCGTGTAATCACGGTTGTAACGGAGGGCCGGAAGGCCTGTACCGGCGGAAGGTGATACCTTTCCGCTGCGGTCTCCGTAGTTGGTGACACTCTTGTAGCCAAGGACGTCCCTGATGAACTGGCGGGTGCTTTCCGGGGCCCGGGATACGCCCTGATAAATGGCATCCCAGGCATCTGTGGCAATGTATGCGCCGGAAATGATGATGTTGCCGCCGTCGGCGGTGAAGGCGCGTATGTCTTCCTGCAAGGCAGGAGTAAAGACAGTAAACTTGTCCGGAACGCCGCCGCGGCCTATGTGTGTTGTGACCTGCTTTCCGCAGATGATATCGGCGGCCAGGGCGGAACGGGAACCGTCCCAGGCCTCCGCGGAGGTGGATTCAAATGAATAACCGGCGGCCAGGAGGGCCTTTCCGTGCATGGCCACAAAGTCAAAGGTATTGCCGCCCACGATGCTTGTAGCGTAGTCCGTGTAGGAGCCGCCGAAGCCGGGATCATCGTCCGATGTCCACGGGGAAGTGCGCCTGTACTGGTTCACCTCTCCGGCAAAGTTGAAGTCCCGGCCCCACGGGACGCCGCCGTCAAGGCTGTGCGTGAAGCCGGCGTAGGTGGGCGTATCAAAGGACGTAGGTGCGCTCACGCGGGTGAAATTGTTCACCACAACCACCTTCCGGTTTCCGGCAACGCCCGCTGCCAGCACCTCCGAAGGGAAGCTGAGTCCGCCCTTGTTGAAAGCTACCACCTTGAAAGAATAGACGTGGCCGGCCTGAAGGCTCACGCGGTAAGTTGTGGCGGATACGTCCTGCCCGGCGTCGAAAGCGCCGTTGTCAATGCGTGTGTATATCCTGTAGCCGGTGGGCTTGGCCGTGACTTCCAGGGAGTCAGTGGTGGGCTCCCAGCTCAAAACGGCCTCCTGGCCTTCCAGGAGCACCTTGAAGGCATGGACCGGAAGCGGCTGCACGGCGTAGCTGACGCCATAGCGGGCGCTCAGGAACTTCAGTATTCCTTTATATACTGCACGGGATACGTCAAAGCGGAACCGGGGGTCCAGGCCGTGGCGCATATCGGCAAAATTCTGGTGCGAGAGTATCTCCAGGAGCATTCCGGGAACGCCGGTGGTGCGGCATTCGCTGTAGGAACGGTCCCAGGTCTGGCGGCGCGTCCAGAGGGAGTCCTGGAGGACGCGGAGATCGTTCACAATCTGGGTCTGGACAAAGTCCGTGAGAAGGCGGCCGGCCATGCGGGAGGAGCCGTCGGCATATTTGGTTCCCTCTTCAGAACGATACGTGTAGATGCCCAGGGTGCCCACAATGGTGCTGTCCGGGGTGAGGCCGGCGTCCGAGTGGAAGGCCAGGGAGCAGTCGAAGGGGATGCCACGGCGGGTGAGTTCCTGGACCCATCGGCCACGGCCTGCGAAGTCTTTGGTGTAGTCTTCGTCCCAATCGTCAAATAGTTCCAGGGGGGTGCCGCTGTACTGCATGCTGGAAAGGGCGCCTTCAATGTGGGCGGGCATTCCGGAGATTCCTGCGCCGCGGTCGGCTTTGGCCATTCCGCCACCGAAGCGTACGGCATCGGCGGTGACTGTTCCGGACGGACTCCTGTGGGCCGATAATTTCACGTACCCGTCCAGGCCTTTCCGGAAGGGGAAGGTTCCCAGGTAGATCCAGGTGCCGCCGCCCATCTTCTGGTTTACGTGGAAGGTGCTTTCGCCGCCCCGGTGGACTACGGAGTAAACCGCGTCCATGGTGCTTTCAGGGAGGGTTTTGTACGATACATACACCGCATAATCCCCGTCCTCCGGGATGTCCGGACGCCAGACGGCGGTGCCGTTACGGGATGTGTTTTTACGGGCGGTGCCCATCAGGAAAGGGTTGTCGTGGTCCTGGTAGGCTTCTTTGGCATCGGCAAAACCTTCTCCCGCGTCCTGCCAGGCGCCGCTCTCCGAGTATGTGCCCTTCAGGCGAAGGGGAAAGGCGCGTTCCGCTTCGAAGGCGGGGTCGTTGTCACAGACTACTTCGTTACGCTGGATGTCCCTTTCACGCGGGGTCATGGCCACGGCGCCGGCATTCTCCAGCATTGGGAGGAGGAAGGGAATCACGTAGCTCTGGGTGTATATGTCCTCCGCTGTGGCATGGGTTGCCGTGCGCTGGAAGACCCAGCGGGCGGTCTGTGCGTTGTAGTACATGCCGTGGCTCTGCCAGAGGGCGATGTGGCGGCCGCTGAGGCCAAGGGGCCAGTTGTCCCGCCCGCGAACCAGCGGTATGTTCTCCTTCTGTGGAATCTTGTATTCCGTTTCAACGGGCTTGCCGTTATAGCCAAGCGCCGGCATCGGAAGGTCTTTTAGAGGCAGCCGACCTGTTATGACCACACCGCCCTTGAAGCCTTTCATGGCATCCTTGGAGAGGCTCAGGAAGGTGTTTGTGAACCATTTGTCGTCACCGGGACGCCAGGGGTAGTCTCCCAGTTCCTTGGAGAAGTAGAAATCCAGGGTCTTGCCAATTCTCAGCACCTTGTCAAGTGAAAACTTTACATCTACTCCGGTCCTGTCCTTGAGAAGGACCTTCATGGAATCCACCGCCGGCTTGAAGTCCTTGGGGACGGGTTTCTGCGCCCATGCACCGGCCGCTAAAACTAAGGCAAAGAGGGAGAGGAGGAACTTTTTCATTTCTTCAGCTGTCTCAGGTCTATCCAGGTGGCGATGGCGGAGCCGGTAAGGATGGCCAGAAAATCGGCCAGGAAGTCCATGGGGTCACCGCTGCGGTGCTTGGTGAGGAAAGCCTGCCCCAGCTCCGTGCCGGCGGCCAGGAGGCAGCCCACAAGGAAAGTGACAAGGGCGAAGATGAGCACCCTGCGGCGGTCTCCGGTGACCTTGTCGTATGCCAGGAAGGCCAGGATGGGGAAGGGAAGGAACATGCAGAAGTGAACCACTTTGTCCGTGGGTAAGCCAAGGATGGTCTTGCTCACCTCAGGAAGCGAGTTGAAGCTTCCGAAGCACAGCACTGCCACGGCTAGGAGGTACACGTAAAAGGCTACGCGGAATACTATCTTTAGCGTCTTTGTCATCCCAGAATGAGCTCTCCGAAGAATTCAGGCCTGTGGAAATCCGGCCCGGGCGTGCCCACGGGGCTCCAACTCAGGAAATGGGGATGAGCCGTCTTGTCCCCGCACTTGTAGAAGTTGGCGCGGAGTTTTGCAGGGAGGTCTTCCGGGTCCACACCTATGAGCTCGAACGGGATTATGATGCATACGCGCCAGTTCTGCAGGCCGTCTTTCTCAGAATCCACCTTCTTCACTGTGGCAAAACGCGCTATGGCTTCCATCTCTTCCGCCGGACGGGGAGTGCGGTGGTTACGGTCCGCACCCGCACATGCGAGCACTTTTCCAAGAGCGTTGATCTCAAAATTATAGTACACGGAGCCGTCCGGGTCCTGGACGAAGAACTCCACACAGGAGTCTTCCCACTGGGAGCCGTTATCCTCCTTGTTCTCTGCCCTGAGGTCCAGGCCGCTCACACGGAAATCCACCACCAGTGAACCTTCCGTACGGGCTATGCGCCCGGCGCAAAGGGGGG
Organism: Bacteroidales bacterium; assembly: GCA_024694675.1. Taxonomy (GTDB): domain Bacteria; phylum Bacteroidota; class Bacteroidia; order Bacteroidales; family UBA932; genus Cryptobacteroides. The sequence goes on from JAILJO010000078.1 coordinate 4,884, forward strand.
CGTAGGGGAACTCACCGGGCCAGTTTACGCAGTCAACGTCAAAACGGGCGCCTTCCAGCTCCAGCGCGGAGTCAAGGTCCTTGTTCTCAAAATCTGCCAGGGGTACTCTGATGGTTTTCATAGGGCTTGCATGTCATAAAGTTTCTTGTAATATCCGCCAAGGGCAATGAGTTCCTCATGCTTTCCGCGCTCCACAATGGCGCCTTCGTGCATGACTACAATCTCATCTGCATTCTTGATGGTGGAAAGCCTGTGGGCTATGGCTATGGTGGTCCTGGAGGTCATGAGGCGGTCCAGGGCGTCCTGGACTATGCGTTCAGACTCAGTGTCCAGCGAGGCCGTGGCCTCGTCCAGAATGAGGATGGGCGGGTTCTTCAGGATGGCCCTGGCAATTGACAGACGCTGCCTCTGCCCACCGGAGAGCTTGGTTCCGCGGTCCCCGATGTTGGTCTGGTAACCGTCCGGCTTCTCCATAATGAAATCGTGCGCGTTGGCAATCTTTGCCGCCGCAATAACCTGTTCCTCAGTAGCGCCTTCCACGCCGAAGGCTATGTTGTTGAAGATGGTATCGTTGAAGAGGATAGGGTCCTGGTTCACGTTGCCCATGAGGCTCCGGAGCTCCTTCACGCGGACGTCCCGGATGTCCACCCCGTCCAGCGTAATCTTTCCTGCCGATACATCCCAGAATCGCGGCACCAGGTCTACCAGCGTGGATTTTCCGGCGCCGGATTCGCCCACTATAGCCACCATCTTTCCGCGGGGGATTTCCAGGTTTATGCCCTTCAGGATCTGCTTCCCGTTCTCATAGGAGAAGTCTACGTTTTCAAAGCGTATGGCATCCTTGAAGCCGTCCAGCGGCTGGGGTTTCTCCGGGTCCGATATGGGATTCTCCGCCTCCAGGATCTTGTTGATGCGTTCCATGGAAGCCAGTCCCTTGGGAATGCCGTAGGTTGCCTTGGAGAGTTCCTTGATGGGCTCAATGACAGAGTACAGCATCACCAGGAAGAATATGAACTGCGATGCGTCCATGAACTTGCCGCCAAACAGGCCGGTACCTCTCACTATCATTGTGCCGCCTATGAAAAGCACCAGGACAATCATCACGGTGCCAAGGAACTCGCTCAGGGGGTGCGCCACCGCCTGTCTGGTATTGACGCGGGAGACCTTCCGGCGCATTGCCTCCGTCACCGCCCAGAACCTTCCGGACATCTTTTTCTCCGCGTTGAAAGCCTTGACGATTCTGAGGCCTCCCAGGGTCTCATCCACCTGGGACATGGTGTCCGACCACAGCGACTGCGCCTCCAGCGACTTCCGTTTCAGCTGCTTTCCAATCACGCCCATTATCCACACGAATCCCGGCACGAACAGCAGCGTGAACAGCATCATCTCCGGGCTTATCCAGATGAGTATCCCGAAGTAGAACAGTATGAGGATGGGATCCTTGATGAGCATTGCTATGGACGATGTGATTGAGGTCTCCACCTCCGACACATCGCCGCTCATGCGGGCAATGATGTCTCCTTTACGCTCCTCTGAGAAAAAGCCGATGGGAAGGAGCAGTATCTTGTTGTAGATTCGGTTGCGGATGTCCTTGACTATTCCCGTACGGATTGGAATCATGACGGCAGTGGACCCGAAGTAGCATGTTGTCTTGAGCGCCGTGAAAAGAATCATGACTCCGCCCAACAGGTACAGCGTGTTAAGCGTTCCGTACTTGCCCGCAAAGTCCGACACGTAGAAATAGAAGTTATTGATGAGAACATCCTTGAAACTTGCCCCCTCCATGCCCCAGGGCATGAATTCATACACCGCGCTGTCCACCTTGAACAGGATGTTCAGCAGCGGAATAAGCACCGCGAAGGAGAATATATTGAACACCGCGGACAGTATGTTCAGTCCCACGGCGCCGGCCAGATATCCCTTATAAGGAGAGGCGTATTGCCTCATCATTTTCACGAAGTCCCTCATAAACTACAAAGATACAAAAAAAAGATTCCCGGGACAAGCCCGGGAATGACACTCAGTTAAAGATTCCGGGTCAAGCCCGGAATGACTAAAAAGAAAGCCTGTCTTTGACTAAAGATTTTCGAAAACGTCTTTTATAATGCCAATTGCTTCGCGGAGCTGTTCCTCGGTGATGACGAGGGGTGGGGCGAAGCGGATGATGTGGCGGTGGGTGGGTTTGGCGAGTAGGCCTTTTTCAGCCATCTTGAGGCAGATGTCCCAGGCTTCAATGCCGTTATGGGGCTCTGTGATGACTGCGTTGAGGAGGCCTTTGCCGCGGACGCTCTTGAAGAAGGGGCTCTTGATTTTTGCAATCTCTTCGCGGAAGATGACGCCAAGGCGGGCGGCGTTCTCTGTGAGGTGCTCGTCACGGATTACTTCCAGGGCGGCCACGGCGGCCTTGGCGGCAAGCGGGAAGCCGCCGAAGGTGGAACCGTGCTCTCCGGGAAGGATGGTGAGCATGATCTCATCGTCAGCAAGAACTGCGGATACGGGGAGGGTGCCGCCGGAGAGGGCTTTGCCTATGGTGATCATGTCCGGGCGGATGCCTTCGTGGTCGCAGGCGAACATCTTGCCGGTGCGGCCTATGCCGGTCTGGACTTCATCGGCCACAAAGAGGACGTTGTGGGCGTGGCAGAGGTCATAGCAGGCCTTGAGGTAGCCGTCGTGGGGGACGTATACGCCGGCCTCTCCCTGGATGGGTTCCACCAGCATGGCGCAGACCTTGTCTCCTTTCTCCTCCAGGACCTTGCGGAGGGCGTCAACATCGTCATAGGGAATCTGGATGAATCCCGGGGTGAACGGTCCGTATTGGGAATAGCTGTCCGGGTCCGATGACATTGTGACGATTGTGATGGTCCTGCCGTGGAAGTTGCCGTTGCAGACCACTATGAGGGCCTCGTTCTCCGGGATGCCTTTCACCTTGTATCCCCAGCGGCGGGCCAGCTTGAGGGCTGTCTCAACGGCCTCTGCGCCGGAATTCATGGGCAGGAGCTTGTCGTAGCCGAAGAACTCCGTGGCCATTTTCTCATAGGGGCCCAGGCAGTCGTTGTAGAAGGCACGGGAGGTGAGGCAGAGCTTCTGGGCCTGGTCGCACACGGCCTTCACAATCTTGGGATGGCAGTGACCCTGGTTAACGGCGGAATATGCTGAGAGGAAATCGAAATAACGTTTTCCTTCAACGTCCCAGACAAATACGCCCTGTCCTTTGCAAAGGACTACGGGAAGCGGATGATAGTTATGCGCACCGTAACGTTCTTCCAGTGCGATGTAATCCGCGGAAGTCATTTTCTTTTCCATTATTATGTGGTTAGGTTAGAATGTCAGTCGCCAAGGGTCGCAACCATCACGGCCTTGATGGTGTGCATGCGGTTCTCGGCCTCGTCAAACACTATGCTGTTCTCGCTTTCGAACACGTCTTCCGTTACCTCTATGCCGTTGAGGCCAAACTTGTCGTAGACGTCCTTTCCGGCCTTGGTGTCAAGGTTGTGGTAGGAAGGAAGGCAGTGCATGAACTTGCAGTGTGGGTTACCGGTTCGCTTCATGAGGGAGGCGTTCACCTGGTAGGGCATGAGCATGCCGATGCGCTCTTTCCAGACCTCGTCGGGCTCTCCCATGGATACCCAGATATCGGTATAGATGAAGTCGCAGCCCTTGACGCCGGCGTCTACATCGTCAGTGATGGTGACGCGGGCTCCGGTCTCCTTTGCGATTTCCTTGCACTTGTCAACGAGCTCCTTTGAAGGCTGGAGGGCCTTGGGGGCCACAATGCGGACGTCCATTCCCATCTTTGCGCCGCCTACCAGCAGGGAGTTACCCATGTTGAAGCGGGCGTCGCCAAGGTATGCGAAGGTGACATCATGAAGGGGCTTGTCCGTGTGCTCTTCCATGGTCATGAGGTCTGCCAGCACCTGGGTGGGATGGGCCTCATTGGTGAGGCCGTTCCACACGGGAACGCCGGAGAACTCTGCCAGCTCCTCCACGGTCTTCTGTGCGAAGCCGCGGTACTCTATGCCGTCGAACATGCGTCCAAGCACGCGTGCGGTGTCCTTCATGGTCTCCTTGATGCCAATCTGGGAGCCGGAAGGGCCAAGGTACGTGACGTGAGCACCCTGGTCATAGGCCGCCACCTCGAAGGCGCAGCGGGTGCGCGTGGAGGTCTTTTCGAATATGAGAGCTATGTTCTTGCCTTTCATGCGGGGCTGCTCGGTTCCTGCATACTTTGCCTTCTTGAGGTCTTTGGCAAGGTCAAGGAAAAAGCGGATTTCCTTGGGGCTGAAGTCCAGCAGCTTCAGGAAGCTGCGGTTTCTGAGGTTAAAAGCCATGGTGTTATGTGTTATTTGAGAATTATTCTTGTTCCTGCAGAGGGGTCGCCCAGACGGCCGGCTTCCGTGATGATGCACTCTCCGCCACCGCCTTCCACGAACATGATTCCGGCGCGGACCTTGGGGGCCATGGAGCCCTCTCCAAACATGCCCTGGGCAAGGTATTCGCGTGCCTGGGCCACCGTCATGGTGTCCAGCGCCTTCTCCGAAGGCTGGCGGAAATTAATGTAGACCTTGGGAACGTCCGTGAGGATGTAAAGGCAGTCCGCCTTCATCTTAAGGGCGGCAAGGGCGCTTGCGAGGTCCTTGTCTATGACGGCCTCAATGCCTTTGTGGCCGTCTCCGTCCTTTACAACGGGGATTCCGCCGCCACCAACGGTGACAACTATGCAGCCCTCGCGCGCCAGGCGCTCTACCAAATCTATATTATTAATGCTAAGGGGCTTCGGGGAAGGAACCACTTTCCTCCAGCCGTTGCCCTTTGCATCCGGACGGAACGTGCCTTCCATCCCCTTCACTTCCTCCTCCGTGTAATACGGGCCCACGGGCTTGGTGGGGTTCTGGAAGGCGGGATCATCGGCAGCCACTTCCACGCGGGTGACGAGGGAGACAACCTTGCGGTCAAGGCCTTCGCGGTTGAGCACCCTTTCCATGCCGGTTTCTATCATGTAGGCAATGGAGCCTTGCGTTTCAGAGCCGCAGAAGTCCATGGGCATGGGCTCAAGGCCAAAGACTTTGCGGCCGCCCTCGTGACGGAGCATGGCGTTGCCAACCTGCGGCCCGTTTCCGTGGCCTATCACCACGTTGTAGCCGCTCCTGAGAAGTCCCACAAGCTGTGAGCATGTATTCTCTACATTTTCAAGTTGCTGGGCATAGGTGCCCTTCTGACCGGCCCGGAGGAGCGCATTGCCTCCGAAAGCCACCATTGCAAGTTTCTGTGCCATTGCTAATCCCTGAGAAGAGGAAGGGTGGAGCACCTGAGGAGCCCGCCCATTTTGGATATTTCACGATAGGGGACCGTCTCCACGGTCATTCCCCATTTGTCCCTGAGATGCTTGTTGAGCCTGTAGAAATGCTCTTCCGTCACCACCACGTCCTCACTGATGGAGAACACGTTGGAGTTCATCCAGTACATTTCTTCCGTGGTGAGTTCGAAGACGTTTTCCTCTCCGCCGAACATTTCCACAACGCGGTCTGCGTCGCGCGGGTTCAGGAAGCCGCGCCTGTAGATGATGCACTTGTCCCGGCCCACCGGCATGAAGGTGCAGTCCAGGTGGAGGATTCCGTCGTAGGGATCAGTGTCGCTCTTGCGGAGATTCAGCGGGACGATTGTCTTTTCCGGGAACAGCATCCTGAGGTAGTCCAGCGCCAGGCGGTTTGTACGGGCGGTCTTGACAGAAGGATAGTCCTCAAAGGCATACTGGCCAAGGAAGATGGTGTCTCCCCAGAGGACCACGTCTCCGCCTTCCACGTGCACGGCCTCCGGGAGGTTGTATATCTGTTTGTAGTGAATCTGCTTGTAGATGTCCCCGTAGGCGTCAATCTCTTCCTGACGGTCCGGGATAATGTTTGAGACGATGATTTTGTCGTCGATTACGAACCCGACGTCGCGCGCGAAGACCTGGTTGCAGTCCCGAACCAGGTTGGGACGGAGCACCTTGACGCCGTACTTTTCCAGCACGGCCTTGAACGCATCCATCTCATTGACGATGTCCGCCTCTGCCGGGTATACTCCGTGGAGTACCGACTCATAGGACTTGCTGTCGAAGGTCTGGTTCAGGGTGGGGGTGGGGCCGTTCTGGTAAGGTAATCCAAGGATCACTGTCCTCAGGCGGCTGGTCTCCGATGTTACGTGCAGATTCATAAATTGCCAAAATTCTCTTTCTAAGGTTACAAATTTAAATAAATTTTGGCAATTCTCCTAATAATTTTACAGATTCAGTAGAGGAGAAGCTACACCGCGTCGCAATACCCTCAGGGCTATGCTTCCGGGCTCCACTCCGGCATCTTCAAGCGCCTTGAGCGCGCTCTGGTAGGCAAGTTCCGGCGTGTTGTTGTTACCGCTGAGGTGGCATAGGAAAACGTTCCTGAGCCCGGGGTGCATGAACTGCACTATGGCCTCTGCGCAGTCCGCATTGGAAAGGTGCCCGTAGCCCTGCCTGATGCGTTTTTTGAGCACCTCCGGGTAGTCTCCGCCAAGGAGCATGTCCTCGTCGTAATTGGACTCCACCACCACGGTGGTAGCCATTGACGCCCAGAACATGGAATCTTCCGTGGTGTGCCCAAGGTCCGTCATAAGGACGAAGAGCTCTTCACCGGAGCGTATGGCGTAACCCACGCACTGGGTGGCGTCGTGCGGCACCACGAAGAAGCGCACCTCGAAGTCTTCCGTAATCTGGTTCCACACTCCCGCCTGCAGGATCTGGCGGCAGGGGCCCACCCAGTCCTTGGTGAACGGATGCCATGCAAGGGCGTTGTGGATTGTTTCCGTGGTCCAGACCGGCGCCTGCACCCTCTTGCAGAAAGACCCCAGGGAGCGGATATGGTCCCCGTGGTCGTGCGTGACTATTATTGCCGATATGTTCTCCAGCCCCAGCCCCACTGCGGTGAGGTCCTTCTTGACACTGCGTATGCCAACTCCGGCGTCTATCAGGATGCCGGAATGCTCACCAAGGAGCAGGCTGCAGTTGCCGCAGCTACCGCTGGAAAAGCTGATGAATCGCATTACGGGTTGTCCTCCTTGGTGCAGTAACGCGTGATGACCGTATAGGCGCCTTCCACGCCCAGTTCACCAGCCCTGGAAAGGTCTATGCAGCCCTTTTCCTTGTCCTTCAGATATATCAGGACCAGGCCGCGGTTGAAGTATGCGTCTCCCATCCAGGGGTACAGTTTCACGGCCTTGTCGTAGCTCTCAATGGCTTCCACAAAGCGTGAGGACAGGCAGTACAGGTTGCCAAGGTTGAACTGGATGTACGGGAAGGAAGGCAGGAGCGTAGCCGCCTGCTCCATGTCCGCAAGGGCTTCTGAGTAGTCGTACTCCCTTGTCACCTGCTCACGCACTCTGGCGCGAGCTGCGCCCTTGTCGTCCATGGAGAGGGACTGGACGTTGGACTCGAAGGAGGCTATGAACTCTATCATTTCCGCCCTGAGGACGGCCCTGTTCATGAGGTAGAAGGCCTTGTAGTAGTTGGAATAGGCATCGGCGGATTCCGTTTCAACGGCCTTGTCAAGCTGCTGCAGGGCCTGGGAATACTGCTTCTTTCCAACCTGCTGGAGGCCTGCGATAAAGCTGTCCCCGGTCTTTTCTGAGAGCACCGCCGCAGGCACTTCCTTCTGCTCCGACGCCACCTCCACCGGCAGCGGCGAAGCCTGCAGGAAACGGTCCAGGAGCCGGTTTTCATACCTGTGCTCCAGGATGCTGGCTCCGGAGGAAGCCTCACCCGCAAGGGCAAAGCGGTACAGCGGCTTCAGGTTAATGTCAACATCCCTGTGGCGCAGCATCTCGTTCTCGAAACCGCCGTGACGGGCAAAGTCCGCATCCAGCGCCAGGAGGCTGCTGTATTTCTTTGTGGTGTCAGAGAAGTCTGCGCCTTCCGCCGTGGAGCTCTCGTACTCCGCCACCTTGCGGCGGGCGGTGCGGTAGTCCTCCCGTGAGGCACGCTTCATGCCCATCTGCAGCTCCACGAAAGCGCGGTTCATGTATGCTTTTGCAAAGTCAGGATAAAGCTCGATGGCCTTGTTGTAGTCTGCCAGGGCATCGTCCCACCGCTGCATTTCAATGAAATACCCCGCGCGGTTGAAGTAAGCGAGGACGTTCCCCGGGTTGATGTTGATAACGCGGTCCATGTCACTCAGGGCGCCCTCGTAGTCTCCCACCTGGGCGCTCAGGAGGCTCCTGTTGTAGAGAGTGAGGGCGTTTCCGGGCTCATACCTCAGCACGGTGTTGAGGTCTTCCATGGCTTCCTTGAGGTCTCCCTTTTCCGCACGCACCAGCGCCCGCTGGAAGTGGGCCAGGGTAGTGGTGGAGTCCAGTTCTATGGCCTTGTCAAGGTCTTTCAGGGCGTCGTCCAGCTTGCCGCGGGCTGCGGAAAGGCCGCCGCGGCGTATGTAGCCTTCCGGCTCAAAGCGGTCCAGCTTTATGGCCTTGTTATAGTCCTCCAGGGCCTTTGTGGTGTCCGTGAGGAAGAGGTAGGACGCTCCGCGGTTGAGGTAAGCGGAAGGGTCCTTGGGCTCCTGGCGGATGTACTTGTCAAAGTCAGTTACTGCCTTGTCAAACTGGCGGCTAAGGAAGTACGTGACGCCGCGTGTGAAGTACAGGCCGGCATTGCCCGGACGCAGCTGGAGGGCCCTCTCAAGATCCTTCAGGGCGCCGTCGTAATTGCCGCTCCGGCTCTCAGTGATGGCACGGTAATGGTATCCTGAGGTGAAGACGGGATTGAGGCGGACGGCGGTGGAGAAGTCTGCCTGGGCGCCGCGGACATCGCCAAGATTGTACTTGGCTATGCCTCTGTAGAAGAAGGTCCAGTGGTCCGTGGTGTCCAGTTGGGCAAGGATATTGAAGTGTGAAACGGCATCAGAGTAGCGGCCGTCCTGAAGGGCGGTGCGGCCGCGGAAGGAGAACACGTCCTTGTCCCACTGGGCATTTGCACCAAAGCACGCCAGAAGGGCAAGGAGGGTTATAAAGATGCGACGTTTCATTAAAAAAATTTTCATTTCAGCGCTTAAATAACTAATTTCGCGCCAAATGACAAAGATAGCAAAAATAATTGTGTTTTGCGCGCTCTCCCTGGGTGTGTGCTTCAGCGCAGGCGCGCAGCGCAAAGGCTATGTCATCTCCGCCCGCAACGCGGAGACCGCCGTTAGCGAGAAATACGTCAAGGACGCCGTGAGCTACCTCAGCGCGGAGTCCCTGGGCGGCAGGGCGTCCGGCACTCCGGGCGGCGCCGCGGCTGCAAACTGGATCAACCTCCAGTTCAAGGAAACGGGACTGGAGAGCATTGGCGGCACATATTTGCACGGGTTCCGCAGTTCCGGCGTCATGTGCAGGAACGTCATAGGCGTCCTGCCCGGAACGGGCTCACGCGTGGTCATAGTGATGGCCCATTATGACAATTACGGAAAGCTTGGGGACACTTTCTTCCCGGGCGCGGACAGCAACGCTTCCGGCGTTGCCGCCCTCCTTCAGATAGCAAAGATGTTCAAGCGCATGCGGGACTACCACAAGGACTACAGCACAACGCTTGTCTTCGTGGCCCTGGATGCCAAGGAGAAGGACCTGGCGGGGGCATCGGAACTCTGGGACATGATTAAAGGCGGGAAGCTTGGCTTTGCGCCCACGGACATCACCCTGGTTGTGAACCTTGACCAGCTTGGCTCCACGCTGTCGCCCGTCACAAAGGGCAATCCGGACTATCTCATGATGCTTTCTGAGGAGGCCAGCGGCCGCCGCTCCACGCTTATGAGCGCGGAAAAGACGCAGCGTATAGGCCTGGAGCTGGCTTTCGATTATTACGGCAGCAAGGATTTCACAAAGCTGTTCTACAGGAAGATATCGGACCAGAAGATATTCCTTGAAAACGGAGTCCCGGCCGTAATGTTCACTTCCGGAATCACCATGCTCAACAACAAACCGGGGGACACGCCGGATACGCTGGACTACACTGTCCTCATGAAGCGTATCAGGCTCATTTTCTACTATCTGGAGCGGATTCTGTAACGGTGTTGTCGGCAAGATACCAGAGGTAACCGCGGACGTTCCCATAGCCCATTGCGCGGTACAGGTTCACGTACCTTTCCACCTGACGGAAATACTTTGGATCCGGCTCTCCGGATTTGTAATCTATCACGCTAACGCTGCCGTCCGGATGCACTACAACGCGGTCCGGGCGCCATTCGCGGCCTTCGCGGTCCAGGATGGCGAATTCCCGGATGACCTTGGCGGCAGGGGAGAACCAGCCGCGCTCCCGGACGGAGGCAATTCTGCTGCTGAGCAGTTCCACGGTCTCTTTCTCTGCCCTTGCGGGGAGGCTTCCATCGTCAACGGCGGAGCGGACGGCGGAGGGGACATCGGCCTCTGTAACCACGGCGGAGAGGATGTCGTGGAGGACGTTGCCGCGGATACGGGCGCTGGCGTCGCTGCCGTAGGTGCCGTCTTCGCCAAAGTAGTCCGCCGCCTCAGGGCTGAAGCTTATGCGGCCGCCGCTCTCTGCCGGGAAAGAGGGATAACCCAGCAGCATGGTGTCTTCCTTCTTCTCTTCCATGGGCGGGATATACAGTTCTCCTTCCGTGTAATCCGTGGTTTTGAGGTAGCCGTAGAGTATCTGGGAAAGGTTTCCCCACTGCGGGGGAAGGCCCTTGGAAATAGCTCCCGTAATCTTCACGGGCGGCGGCGCTGCAATGACCTTGAGGCCGAATTTCGCCCTGGTGAGGGCCACGTAGAAGGTATTAATATTGTCTATTGCCTGTAGCCTGAGCTCCTTGTTATACCTGCCGCTGAAGAAGGAATTGGCGGCGCCGGAGTCAAGGCTCACGCGGAAGAAGGCATCGTCCATCCCCGGAACTTCCTGCTCCGGACGGCACCAGTAGGCAGATGCCTTGTACAGCGTCACCTTCTCCGCGAAGGGGAAAATCACGAACGGGAACTCCAGGCCCTTGGACTTGTGGATGGTCATTATGCGCACGGAGTTTCCGGACGATGGTGACGATATCTTTGGCGTCGCCTCCTCCCAGTTGGCAAGGAAGGCGGCCAGGTTGTTTCCGCCGGTGGACATCCAGTCCTTGAGGTAGTCCATGAAGGCCTGGATGTAGGGGATTTCCGCCTGGAATTTCTGCGGATCGGCGCTGCGGAGGTCCCGCAGGATGCCTTCTGCAAGGTCCAGGAGGGAGTGGTAGTCCGTGGGAAGGTCTATGCCCAGCTCGCTGCCCAGGAACCCGGCGGCGGACGGCTTTTCCGGATCTGACGGGGTTGCCACCAGGGACATCTGGGACACCAGGCGGCGCACGGTGACGGAGGATTTCACGAAGAGGGAATCGTCCGACACCACGGAGATTTTTTCCGCCACCAGGGCTGCGGCAATGTCCGAGCCTTCCGCGTTATTGCGTACCAGAATGGCAATCTGGCCGGGCTGGACGCCCTTTCCAATAAGGGTATTCACGGACGATATCACCTCCGCCATCTGGTCCTTGGTGAATACGGCCCTCACAATGCCTTTGGCCTTTTCTCTGGTGCAGACTTCCTGCCCAACGGCGCCGTAAATGCCGGAGACGCTGTCCTCTGCGGCGGGGTCAAGGCCAAGGACATCGTCAAGTTCCTTAGCGGCGTGCTTGAAGAAGCGGTTGTTAAAGAGGACGATGTTCTCGCACGTGCGGTAATTGCCCTTGAGGGGAATGGTCTCCGCCCGGGGGAATTGTTTGCCGATGCGGTTCCCCAGAAGGTCCCAATCGGACCCTCTCCAGCGGTAGATGCTCTGCTTGACGTCGCCCACCACAAGGGAATGGCCGCCGGTGCTCTCGCTGCCCTTTATGAGGGGGAGGAAGTTGTCCCACTGGACATCGGAGGTGTCCTGAAACTCGTCCAGGAGAAAATCGTCAAACCTTACGCCCAGCTTTTCGTATATGAAGGGGGTGTCCGTGCCGTCTATGATGCCGCGGAGGATGGTGTTGGAATCGTCAATTGAGATGACGTTGCCGTCCTGCTGGACCTGCGTGAAGGCCTTCCTGAGGGTGTCTGCAACGCCCAGGCCATATATCTGGCCGATGATTATCCTTGCGGTATTGTACTCCTTGAAGCGCTTGCCAAAGAGGGCCGTGAACTCCCTCAAGGGCTGCTCCAAACGGCCTTCCAGGGCCGTACGGTACTGGTCCTTTGCCTTCGCGAACCACTTGGAAGAGTCCTCCGCCGTGGCAAGGAAGGAGTCGCTTGGCATCTCTATGCCGTCCGGCTCCAGGTACTTCCTCACGGCCTTTGCCCAGCCGTGGGAAGTGTCCTCCAGGTCTACCCCGGCGCTGTTGAATGTGTCTATGATTGCCTGTGCTTTCTGAGCCGCGTCCTTCTCGAAGGCCTGCATTATTTCCTTGCAACGCCCGTTGAGGTCCCTCAGCTGCCCGTGGGTAGGGGAGGGAGCGCCCTCAGGAAGGTCCTTGAGGCTCAGCGCCATGCTGAGGAGATTGGCATCCACGGAGAACCTGCCGGTCCTTGAAAGGTCCCCGCGCGCCGCCTCCGTAAGCCAGTTAAGCAGCGTGCTGTCACTCTCCTGCAGCCCGTCCAGCACCAGGTCCACGCTCTCCTGCACCAGTGCCTCCCTGTCCAGCTGCACCTGATAGGAAGAGAACTGACCTACCTCACGTGAGAACGCCCTCAGCGTCTGCTGGAAGAACTTATCAATAGTGGAAACCGCAAATGCAGAATAATCGTTCAGTATGCCTGAAAGCTGTGTCTTGGCCCTGTCCCTGAGGAGTTCCATGCTGTTCCCGCACTCCTTCAGAAGCTCATCTTTGTACTGGGATTCCTCCGGCCTTGTTGCCAGCGTATGCAACTCCTTCAGGATCCTGCTCTTCATCTCCTCCGTGGCCTTATTGGTAAACGTCACCGCCAGCACATGCCTGTACGCAAGAGGATCCTCCTCCTGCACCAACAGCCGTATGTACTCCAGCGCCAGCTGATATGTCTTCCCGGCCCCCGCCGACGCCTTCAATATCTTCAGCATACCCTACAAAGATAACAATTTTCCGTCATTCTCAGTCTTGTCCCGGGAATCTCTGTCCCCGCCCCCCCCCTTGTGGCAACACCCCAGGCCACAAAAAAACCCCAAAACGTGGCCCCATATGACACCCTTAACATCCCAAGCCACGATCCCCCATAAAACCGTGCCCTCAAATGAAGTAGTTTTAATGTCATTCCGCCCCACTTCGTCCTTCCGGACTTGATCCGGAATCTTTAACTACCGGAATGGCCCCCCGACAGGGAATCTTATGTTTTGCTTTTATAATTAATACTTTCTTATTATATTTGTAGCTGTGTTAGTGAGCTGGGGTAATCCTTCATTTTGAGGGGCCCAATTAATATTTGGTATTTTCTGTTTTGTGCAGGAGGTGCCATTATTTTTTGCTCGCTTCTTATATTAATTTTAGATATTTTATTGTAAAATTAAATATAATTACTAAATTTGCATCAGTTATGAGAATCGTAGCGAAAAGAGCTTTGGTAGAGTTCTACACAAAGCACAGTGGGGCCAAAACGGCACTTGAAGAGTGGCATAAGAAAACTAAAAAAGCAAAGTGGCTGAACTTTGCAGATGTGAAAAAGACATTCAGGAGTGCGGACTTTGTTGGAAACGGAAGAGTAGTATTCAATATTAAGGGGAACGATTATCGCCTTGTGGCACTTATTCTCTTCACAGTAGGGATGGTTTATATACGGTTCGTTGGGACCCATGATGAATACGATAATATTATTGATATAAAGACTTTATAGCTATGACAAAAATACTTACCGAAGAACAGTACCATGCAGCCATGGAGCGCATAGAGGAACTGCTGAAGATTGTCGATGACAGCACTCCTCAAGACAGCAAAGACAGTGTAGAACTGGTTCTGCTGTCAAATCTTGTTGCCGACTATGAAGAAGAGCATTATCCCATAAAGAACCCCTCACTGATTGAAGTCCTTAAACTAAGGATGTTTGAAATGGGACTAACCCAAACATCCCTGGCCAAAAAGCTTGGAATGAATCAGTCTAAAATCAGTGAAATCATTTCCGGCAAATGCGAACCCACTCTCAAGCAGGCCCGCAAAATGTCAATTGAACTTGACATTGACCCGGCAATTGTCCTTGGTATCTAACTCAGGTACTCTTCGCCCCGCCCTAACTCAATCTCTCTATCACCGCCTCCTCAAAATGCGGCAGCCCTTCCACCGCGTTAACCCTCTGGTGGAAAGTCTCCGCTTCTTTCTCCGGGTCAAAACGGAAAGCACCAAGGTCGATGATTCTCTTCTTCCCGTCCTTGAGGATGACCACAATCCTGGCGAAGCCTTTGTCTCCGTCACCGTATCTGGTATCCCTTACGGAAAAGACTCTGTAATGGACGTGACAACTGTCGATGCCGCCGGCGGGGATGGTTTCTCCGTCGGAGAGGGTGATTCCTTCGGGGGAAATCACCAGCGGTCCGTGTGGCCGACGGATCTCTTTCACCAGTTTGACGGTGAGTATGGCCGACAATGCCGCAAGGACAACGATGGCGAAAACACTCCCGCGCATCTGCGAGGTCAGGGCCGCCAGGACAATTAGGACGATAGTCGCCGCATACACCGCGACGGCAATACAGATAAGGCCGATGATTACACGGCGAGATTGGAGGACGACAGGCATATGAATCACTTATTATCAATCACCTGACAACAAAAATACTCTTTTCCGCCGATTATAGCAAATACTCCATTTTCGTAATTCACGGGCTTGTCATTTCCCCGTCATTCTCGGGCTTGTCCCGGGAATCTCTGTTCCCGCCCCCTTGTGGCAACACCCCAGGCCACAAAAACACCCCAAAACGTGGCCCAACATGACACCCAGAACATCCCAGGCCACGATACCCCATAAGACCGTGCCCTCAGATGAAGTAGTTTTAATGTTATTCCGCCCCCCCCCCCCGACCGGGAATCTTATACGAATCCCTTGTAGAATCAGAAAATAGCACTACCTTTGCAGTGAACCTACGCGACAATCGGTTTTGACAATAGAAAGCCAGTGAATGGTGGACTATCCGAGGGTGCTATTTATAGCGGACAGAGCGTATGGGCAAGGAGAGCGAGTCAATCGCTCTTTTTTTGTGCGTGTCTGACTTTTTCATAAGGATAAACGTTTGTTTAGTTAAACAATAAACTGCACCACAGAACTTCTGCGGCGTGTTACGTTACCCTTATGGCGGCTCGGAATCAGGCATCATGCCCCGAAACAGCATCTCTGGAAGAATGTGATGCGTTCTGGCATGACTCTTCGTGTCCAGGTCACGAAGGTTACTTTTAAGACAGGGTCCCCGCAACAAAGGGGCTACTTGTTACCCTGAAACCTTCAAAGCCTTCCATCTTTACAAAAAAATAAATAGTTGTGAAATGTTCACCACAAGTTATAAACTTTTCATATATTTGTAACGTTTATTCCCGGTAACCTCTGGAGCAATCCAAGTTATCGGGTTTCGTTTTGTGGGATACCCTGATAGCCCGGATATACCTCCACCGGCTTCATTCTTTGTCAGAATACCTATTGAGCCAGTTAATTCGACCCCTTCTCTCTTCGTCATTCCGGACTTGATCCGGAATCTTTCACTACCCATCGTCATTCCCGGCCTCGACCGGGAATCTTATACAATAACTTTGTAGAATCCGATAATACCCTTATCTTTGCACCAGGATTCGTCGAAGGGGAATTCGCGTAAGGGATGACAACCTTTTCAAGGCTACTTGATCCGAGCCCCATTTTGAAAGCCGTTACCTGACGGCTTTATTTTTTTTATTTTAGCAGATGTCGATTATTGTCTCCCTGAAGGACGAGCATCTGCTGGATTGCAATACGATTCAACTTTATTAGCCGCTCCCCTTGAGGCACACCGTCATTGATAAGTACAGAGTTTAGGCTCTCCATATTTGACAAGCATATCAGTTCGTTGATAGTCGCATAATCCCGAATATTGCCTGTTAGATTAGGGTTGGCATCACGCCACTGTTTCGCAGTCATCCCAAACAATGCCACGTTCAAAACATCTGCCTCTTCAGCATATATAAGTCCTGCCTGGATAGATGTTACTTCCTTGGGTATCAGATTATGCTGAATAGCATCAGTGTGAATTCGGTAGTTAATCTTTGACAGTTCCCGTTTTGCAGACCATCCCAGTTGCTTTTGTTCTTCCGTTTTAAGACGCTGGAATTCTTTAACCAGATACAACCGAAACTCTACTGAAATCCACGTTGCGAATTCAAATGCAACGTCTGGTTGAGCATAAGTGCCTCCATATCGTCCGGCTTGAGAATGAAGCCCTATGGCTTGAGTTGCGTCTATCCATTTGGAAGGAGACAGGGTAAATGCATTCAAACCAGCTTGCTTTCTAAACCCCTCGAATTCGAGGGGGTTAAACTTTGGATTATAGAGAGACTCCCAAAGTCCTAGGAACTCGATAGTATTTCGATTTCGCATCCAGTTGGCGACAACACCATTGGGATCTGTAACATTCTTTAGTTTTGCAATATCTGTAATGCTAATAAAGTCCATGCCATCTTTTTTCATGGTCTTTATGGCCATGTTATTAACGATAATCTCATCCTTTGTTTTCATAATCTGTTTTGTTTTAAGGGATTAATACAATTGTTTATACTGAATACACCGATCCACCCGGATGCCTCCAGGTAATCGGTTTTTGAATTATTCTTTGTGAAGGGAGCGCCACCCAGAACGGGAAGGCCCTGCTCCTGATTTCATTAACGGCTCGAATTCACGACCGTGCTAACAAGACAAAGATAATCATTTTTTGTCGCT
>JAILJO010000088.1 GCA_024694675.1 Bacteroidales bacterium
GCCCATTTCCTTCTGAGCGTAGTCCGTGACGCCGATTACTGCGACGTTTCCTTCAACTTTTACCCATTCATGGGACTCTGCATATTTGAGTCCTTCGAGAATCTTTGACATAATGTGTTATTTTTTATAGTTAGTTTGATAGAATCTTTTCTTGATTACCTTTCCGGGGAACACCTTCTTGCGTATGCGAATCCATAGAGGGGTATCCAGGGCGGCGAATTCCTTGTCCACCAGGGCAAAGCAGATGCTCTTGTCCAGAGAGATGGAATGATAGCCGGTTGTAACTATTCCAACCTCCGTCCCGTCTTCCAGTTCCACCGGATATCCGGCGCGAGGAATGGCCTTGTCCTCTATCTCAATGCCGACGAGCTTCTGCTTGAGGTTTCCGGCCTTCTGGTCCAGCAGGGCCTCTTTGCCGATGAAATCCTTCTCATACTTGCAGAACATGCCAAGACCCGCCATGACGGGGCTTATTTCCGGACTCAGCTCGTCTCCGTAAAGCGGGAGGCCGGCCTCGAAGCGCAGGGTATCACGGCAGCCAAGGCCGCAGGGCTCAACGCCTGCAGCGATGAGGCGCTTCCACAGTTCTACAGTATTCTCAAGTGTGGTATAGAGTTCGAAACCGTCCTCTCCGGTGTAGCCTGTACGGCTGAGGATAAGGCGTTTACCCTTGTATTCAAGATCACAGAAGGTGTAGAAGCCAAGCTCTGCGGCTTCCTTCATGCCAAGGACATCGATAACGGCTTTCTCAGCCTCCGGGCCCTGAACGGCAATCTGCCCCCAGACCGGGGACTCATTGCGCACAGTGCAGTCAAAGCCCTTCACCTGCTCCTGAATCCATTCAAAGTCCTTGTCAATATTGGCAGCGTTGATAACCAGCAGGAAATGGTCCTTCTGGAACTCCCTGTAGACCAGGAGATCGTCAACCGTGCCGCCGTCAGGGTAGCACATCATGCCGTAGAGGACCTTTCCGGGCTCGAAACCGCGGATATCGTTGGTGAAAATCCAGTTCACGAACTTCTCCGCCTCAGGGCCTTCCACGAAGACCTCTCCCATGTGGGAAACGTCGAACATTCCCACCTTCTGACGCACAGCCAGGTGCTCCTGCACAATGCCACTGTACTGTATAGGCATCTCATAACCCGCAAACGGGCTTATCTTTGCCCCCAGTGCCACATGCTCCCCGTAAAGACAGGTTCTTTTCAGTTCAATTTCGTCCATAAGTTTCAGTAATTCTATGTTGGTTAGTTTATTAATCCTCAAATCTTCAGGTGTCGCGCCTTTCTGCACGCTTATCTCACCGCAAATATCAATAGCAACTATCTCCCCGTCATGCCCGACTTCCCCTTTGTCATGCCCGACCTGATCGGGCATCTTATACGCAACTCTTTTTATTATTTCTTTTACTTCATCTAACGTAAAGTCCCCTTGGTTCCAATCAGTCCTGGCATACTCCCTTGACATTATATCCTTGTCCAAGGAAATATACACCCTCTTCCCCCTCGCCCATCCCTCCGGGTACTCCTTCCTCTCAGGTCCAATCGTCAGTACCTCCTGCAGCATGGGGCACCTTTCCTTCAGCGTCTTCACCCACCCTCCGCAACTCAGTACTCCGGGGAAAGCCGGTTCCTGGTCGTCACTGTGATTGTCCAGCAGAAGCAGGCTGAACGGTTCCTTCTCCCTCATAGCCAGGATGTACGTCATATAATGGTAATCCCCGCTGTCTATCCACCTCAGCCTTGGCAGCTCCGCCGGCAGCATCCCCGCAATCTCCTCCTCCGCAGTGCAATAGCAGCTCGTCCCCTCAATGCCTTTCAAATCCACCACACACGCCCCGGGAACCACAAATCCCTGGTCCCCGTACACCCCGCTGAAATCACACACCAGACTGTCCATAATATAGTTTTCAAATATACTCATTTTTTTCATCCTTTGCAAGGCAAGTTTTACAACATGCTCCGTCCGCAAAAACGGGCATTTTCAGGGACGGAAGCTACCAAGTCCAACACAACACCCCAGGCCACGGTAGCGTGGCTAAACGTGGAATTAGATGACAAGCATGTCACCCCAGGGCGCAGAAAAACCCCAAAACGTGGCTTGAGATGATGTCTCGCGACGGGAGTCATTGCCGGTAGCGGCAA
>JAILJO010000089.1 GCA_024694675.1 Bacteroidales bacterium
GCCCATTTCCTTCTGAGCGTAGTCCGTGACGCCGATTACTGCGACGTTTCCTTCAACTTTTACCCATTCATGGGACTCTGCATATTTGAGTCCTTCGAGAATCTTTGACATAATGTGTTATTTTTTATAGTTAGTTTGATAAAATCTTTTCTTGACCACCTTTCCGGGGAACACCTTCTTGCGGATGCGGATCCACAGAGGAGTATCCAGGGCGGCGTATTCCTTATTAACAAGGGCGAAGCAGATGCTCTTGTCCAGGGAGATGGAGTGGTAGCCGGTGGTGACGATTCCAACCTCCGTCCCGTCTTCCAGTTCCACCGGATATCCGGCGCGAGGAATGGCCTTGTCCTCGATTTCAATGCCGACGAGCTTCTGCTTGAGGTTTCCGGCCTTCTGGTCCAGCAGAGCCTCCTTGCCGATGAAATCCTTCTCATACTTGCAGAACATGCCAAGACCCGCCATGACGGGGCTTATCTCCGGGCTAAGCTCGTCTCCGTACAGCGGCAGACCGGCCTCGAAGCGGAGGGTGTCACGGCAGCCAAGGCCGCAGGGTTCCACGCCGGCAGCAAGGAGACGTTTCCATATTTCCACGGTATTCTCAAGGGTGGTATAGAGTTCGAAACCGTCCTCTCCGGTGTAGCCTGTACGGCTGAGGATAAGGCGTTTACCCTTGTATTCAAGATCGCAGAAAGTGTAGAAGCCAAGGTCTGCGGCTTCTTTCATGCCAAGGACATCAATGACGGTTTTCTCAGCCTCAGGCCCCTGCACAGCAATCTGACCCCAGACCGGGGACTCGTTGCGAACGGTGCAGTCAAAGCCCTTCACCTGCTCCTGAATCCAGGCAAAGTCCTTGTCAATATTGGCAGCATTGATCACCAGCAGGAAATGGTCCTTCTGGAACTCCCTGTAGACCAGGAGATCGTCAACCGTGCCGCCGTCAGGGTAGCACATCATGCCGTAAAGGACCTTTCCGGGCTCGAAGCCACGGATATCGTTGGTGAAGATCCAGTTCACGAACTTCTCCGCCTCAGGGCCTTCCACGAAGACCTCTCCCATGTGGGAAACGTCGAACATTCCCACCTTCTGACGCACAGCCAGGTGCTCCTGCACAATGCCACTGTACTGAATAGGCATCTCATAACCCGCAAACGGGCTTATCTTGGCACCAAGGGCCACGTGCTCGCCGTACAGACAGGTTCTTTTAAGTTCAATTTCGTCCATAAGTTTCAGTAATTCTATGTTGGTTAGTTTATTAATCCTCAAATCTTCCGCCGTCGCGCCCTTCCGGAGGCTTATCTCCCCGCAAATGTCTATGGCCACAATATCTCCCTCATGAGCAACAGCGCGCAGAAGGTCTTCCACTTCATTCAGTGTAAACGTCCCCTGCTCCCAATCTGTCCTGGAATACTCCCTGGACATGATGTCCTTGTCCAGCGACACGTACACTCTCTTTCCCCTCGCCCATCCTTCCGGGTACTCCTTGAGCTCAGGGCCTATTGTAAGCACTTCCTGAAGCAGCGGACACTTCTCCTTCAGCGTCTTCACCCACCCTCCGCAACTAAGAACTCCATGGAAAGCAGGCTCCTGGTCGTCACTGTGATTGTCCAGAAGCAGCAGGCTGAACGGCTCCTCCTCCCTCATTGCCAGGATATACGTCATATAATGGTAATCCCCGCTGTCTATCCACCTCAGCCTTGGCAGCTCCGCCGGAAGCATCCCCACAATCTCCTCCTCCGCAGTGCAATAGCAGCTCGTCCCCTCAATGCCTTTCAAATCCACCACAATCGCCCCGGGAACCACAAATCCCTGGTCCCCGTACACCCCGCTGAAATCACACACCAAACTGTCCATAATATAGTTTTCAAATATACTCATTTTTTTCATCCTTTGCAAGGCAAGTTTTACAACATGCTCCGTCCGCAAAAACGGGCATTTTCAGGGACGGCGGGGTCTTTCGGCGCGCTCCGTCCGCAAAAACAGCCATTTTCAGGGATGGCGAGGTCCCCATGACGTGGACCGGGTCCAACACAACACCCCAGGCCACGGTAGCGTGGCTAAACGTGGAATTAGATGACAAGCATGTCACCCCAGGGCGCAGAAAAACCCCAAAACGTGGCTTGAGATGATGTCTCGCGACGGGAGTCATTGCCGGTAGCGGCAA
>JAILJO010000104.1 GCA_024694675.1 Bacteroidales bacterium
AGGCGGTGCGTGAAGGTTAGCGGTACGGTTTCCGTGGGAACAGGGTCTGTTGCCCTGCGGCGGATTCCGGCGGTCATCAAGTCGTCCTGACTTACGGTGGCGTCGTAATTGAAGGTGACCGATAGGGGGGAGGATGTGACCGCATAGCTGCCATTGTAGGGATGGATGGCCATGAAGTCGTAGTAGTCGCTGTTCCCGCCCCATTCCCAGATTTTGACCGGAGCGTAGGTCCAGGCACCGCTGTTGCCCAGGGTGACCGGGGTACCGGTCCCGAAGGTGATCAGTTCCGACGCGGCGCCGTGCCATGCGAATACGCTGATCTGGTCCCCGGCAGAGAAAGCTGTTCCGGTCTTTGGGGTGCCGCTCTTGGTTGCATCGTCGCGCAGCAGCGGGGACCCGGCAGTGAAACGGATCTCTCCGTCCGGTTCTGCCGGGCCCAGCGTGCGGACGCACCCTGTCCAGATTAACAGGGTGCAAGCCGCAGCTGCTATGCGTATGATGCGATTAAGCATTCAAATTAGTTGAGAAGGTAGTGGTAACCTGCAGCGGTCTTCCAGTCGTTGATTGTTGCACCAAAGACGATAGGATTGGCGTCAAGGGTGATGTAGAAAACATAGTGCTTTCCAGTTGCCCAACTGCCAACCTTGGTGTCGTCCTGTGCATTATCATTGATAACATCGAAGTTGGAGAGCCAGAGTTTGCTGGTATACTCAGTGGTGCTTTCACTAGTGCCGGAGCCCGTGGTTATTGTATAGGTGATGGATAACTGGGGCTTGGTCTCAGTGAAATTTGTCGCATCAGTAGGTGCTGTCAGCGGCTGGGGCTTTACAATGAGATTGTTGATGATGAATGTAGCTTTACTGACAGCAGGCTCACCATTATCAGTTCCGTCAAATTTGGTAAAAGCGTCATTTTCGACAATCTCGAGTCCGGTGCCAAGTGTAACGGGGGTAACACCATCAGCAGGGCCATATGAACCCGTTGCATCTCCTGTCGACCAGGTAGCAATAGGATTGAGGCCGGAGGCGCTGTATACGGATCCATTATAAGCGGTCGATACAGTCAGTGTGCCGGCGTTTTCGATATTGCTCAGGGAGAAAGCTGTGACCTTAACGGTAGCGTCTGTCAGATTGGGAGCCTTGCTGACCTTGAAATCAACAAGTGATGCCACGTGGTTGAAATCGAGAACTACCTGAGAGCCGTAATTGGCCTTCAGAACAGTCTTTTTATCAGCAACAAGCACGTCACTTGCAACATTGTCACCCTCAAAACTGACACTTGTACTTGTAATTGCACCTGTCTGGGCATCAACTGTTGCCGCTGTTCCCACTGATGAAGGAGAAATTGCATAGAAGATGTACTTGTCGTAATTCTGGTCCCAGAAGCGGAGAGGAGAATAAACCCAAGTACCAGGTGTGCCGGCCACAGTCATTTCAACCTCGTCATCGTCGAAAACGGTGTGGGGGTCAGAGCCATCTGATTTGTCCTTGTAGCCGTATACGGCAAAACTGTCCCCTACGCCAAAGGCGTTGGTACCGGCGGTACGTGGATCAGAGATGGCTTTCGTGAGGGTTTCGGTCCAAGTTCCGAAGCCAATCTGGGCCTGAGCAACCTCGTGGGTGTCAAAGGTCCTGGAGCAGGCAACCAGTGCTATGGCTGCAACTGCGAGAATCATAATTTTTTTCATACGCATGAAAATTTAAAAAGGTTAATGTAAAATGTTAAATAGTTAATAACTAATAATTTGTTTCTTTTTTATGTTGTCATCTGAGATTCCTCGACTTCGCTCGGAATGACAGGCTGGGGATTTTAGTTAATTATTGTTGTACTACCGGTTTCTTCGTTCCAGCCGCCTATCAAGGCGTTGAAGCCACCCCCACCGCCGCTGCTTTCGTCCGGAGGGAAGTCGTTCACGTCAATTTCCAGCGTGATGACGCCGCCAAGGGGGAGGAGGCGGATCTGGTCCGTGATATCCATGCGGATGTTGCGCCAGCTGCCGTTCACGTAGCTCACGTTGAGCACGTAGCAGTGGGTTTGGTCCGGTGCGGCAGCCACGGAGGCATCGTCATACGGGTTGCAGCCGGGGAGACCGAAGGAGTAGACCTTGGCGCCGAACATGTCCTGCGTCTTGTCAAAGTACACGTCCATGGGGACGCTGACGGTGCTGGTCCAGGTTTCCCTGGTCACTAGGTTGACGCCTTCAGACATGCCTGTGATGGCGCCGCCGCCTGCACTGCCTATGATCCTGCCTTCGTTGTTGAGCAGTTTGACCTGCAGCATGTATATGAAGGTGGACGGGTAGAGTTCTCCCTCAATCTTGAGGATGTAGCGGCCGTTTTCAAAAATATAATCGTTGGGGTTGTCCGTAATCTTCTGGTTGGTGTCATAGAGGGAGAACAGGTCGTCCGGCTGGAGGGAGACGGGTTCTTCAACGGGGTCGTCCGCCTTGGTAGCAAGGCCGGCGGCCTTCTGGGCCGTTGTGTAAACGGGAGAAGACTCCCGGAGGCCCTTGGAAATGTGACGCGTGTAGGCGTGTACGGGCGCCAGATTATCGTCTGCCTGGAAGAGGATGGCTTCAGAGTCGTTGTTGTGGAACAGCAGGTCGTGTGTACCTACGAATACGTCCATCTGGCCCTCGTTGCCCGCGAAGTTGTGGACCATGTGGGAGATGTGGTCTCCGTCCGGGCCCTGTGTGTAAACGTGCAGGCGGATACCTGTGGGCAGGTTATAGCCCAGGGGCAGCGTGGTGTTTGCGGCCCAATTGAAGTCCCACTGGGTGGACCAGTTCACCTGCCAGTTGAGGGCCACGTCCACCTTGGTGGTCACCTTGGTTGTGACAACCCTCCTCAGGTGCAGCGGCGGTTCAATGCAGCACCCTGCCACAAGAGCTGCGGCAAGAGCGATAATCCATATGAACCTCCGGCTTCTCATTTCTTTCTCTTGAACAGGTCAAAGCCGATGGAAATATACGCACGGGTGGGGCCGAACCAGGTAAGGCCCTTGCGGCGTTCCACAAACTCGTTGGGATCTCCGGCGTAGTCATAGTAGTACCAGAGGGTGGCGTCGTTGCCCCAGACATATGGATCGTACCTGGAATAGAAGAAGCCGATGTCCATTCCCATATCCAGGAAGAAGCAGCCCCAGTTCCACTTGTGGCCTATTCCGGCGCTGATGCCCAGAAGTTCCCCTTCCCAGCCGTGCGCATCCCAGCCCAGGCCGTATTCCGCGCCGTTCAGGCTGCCTTTCAGGTACAGGCCGCGGAACCCTTCCTCGCCGGTAGAGAAGTACCTCCTGGCATGCAGGGTGATGTTGTGGATCTGGTTAAAGCGGTGCTCCGGGTAGTGGAGCCAGTGGGACCAGTCGACATCGGCCCCAAAGGTCCAGTGGCCCTGTGCGGGGTAATACTCCAGGCTGAAAGACGGCACGGACGTGAACCCATAGTGCGGAATCCACGT
This sequence comes from Bacteroidales bacterium, assembly GCA_024694675.1. Lineage (GTDB taxonomy): Bacteria > Bacteroidota > Bacteroidia > Bacteroidales > UBA932 > Cryptobacteroides. The sequence goes on from JAILJO010000104.1 coordinate 3,456, forward strand.
GGCGTCGTAAATAAGGTTGGTACTTATGCCGATAATCGGCGTCCCCATCCTCCGGCCCTTCCAGTTGGCATCAGGAATGCTGGGCATGTTATCCTCTTCGTCATTCTCGGTGCCCTTTACGTCATTCTGGGGCTTGTCCCGGGAATCTCCCGTGGCTTCCTCCGGCTGGTCAACCACTGTGGTCTCCGCCTCTGGCAGGTTGCCGGAGACAGAGCGGCCGTCGGCGTCCTCTGTGGCGTTAAGGTCAACATCCCTGACGTAGATCTTGATGGAGAGGCAGCGGAGGTAGCGGTAGTGGCTGAGGAGTAGCCAGTGGTACACGTCGCCCTCCTCGCGGGTGGCACCAAGGGCGTTGTGCATCATGCGCCACTTCTTGGTGTCACGGGGGACTGAATCATCGTCCAGAAGGGCGAGGGTGCGGCTCTTTGCGGCTTCCGACATTGTGGAGTCTGCTGCCACGCGGTACCGGAGCTGCTCCCAGGCTTCACCTCCGGAAGTTACACGGATGGGGAAATTATTCTTATGGAGGAGGCCTATGCGCTGCTTTACGGCTGCGTTGAACTCACGGGCCCTGCTCCGGCTGAGTTTCAGGTTGTGCTCGTAAACGCCTTCGGGGGAGGCATAAGCCACCACGCTCACGGAGTCGATGCTCTCCTGACCAATCTCCTCAAGCAGGGTGAAGAGCTTGTCCGCTGCTTCTGCGTTGCCAAGATAACTGTCCTCGTAATTACTTCTGTCCCAGCGAAATACAAGATGCGCTTCCCTATAGTGCCTTCCGTCCGGGGTGCTATGCGCCTCAGTGGGTCCCGAGAATAGGATAAGCGATATTATGCTGGTTAGAAGCATCTCAATGTCTTATGCACATATGCGTATATGTGCTCATGCGCGTATGCAAATTACAAAGATATAAGAATTAAGCTAATGTTGTGCAAGTTTTGGGCACTTTTTTGCGACCGTGGGGGGATAAAACCTCTTCCCGCGTGGGGGTAAGTTATTGATAATTAAGGAGATAAGCATTTACCCCTGGGGCAAAAACCCCAGGGGTAAATGCTTAAGTTGCTGATTGTCAATGTATTATCTCCACAGCGCCCCTGCGGCACCCCCTACAGAAGCCCTGCGGGCGCGCATTGCGTCAGCGCTGCTTGGCCTTCCAGAAGGCGGTCATTTCCTCCAGGGTCTTGCCCTTGGTCTCGGGGACCAGGCGCCAGACGAAGATGGCGGCGATGATACAGATGGCTCCATACAAGGCATAGGCGAAGAACGGACTCCAGGTGTACATGGGAACAAAGGTGGACGATACCACGAAGTTGAAGATCCACTGGAAAGCCACGGCTACGGCGGTTGCCTGGCTGCGGATGGTGTTGGGGAAGAGTTCGCTCATGTATACCCAGCAGATGGGGCCCCAGCTGAACATGAAGCTTGCGCTGTAAATCATGATGCTGAGAACCGGGACGATTGCGGGCAATTCCACCACGCTGGAGAGGGCGACGCCGACTGCTCCGACGGCCATCCCAAGAGAGCCGGAAATGAGCAGCGGTTTACGTCCCAGTTTCTCCACAGTGAACACTGCAACCAGGGTGAAAGTAATGTTGATTACGCCCATGATTACGGTGAACAGCATGTTGTTGGAAACGCCCATGGATTCGAAGATCCTGGGAGCGAAATACAGCACCGCGTTGATGCCGATTATCTGCTGGAAAACAGACAGCATTATGCCTATGAAAACCACCAGGAAACCATAGGCGAAAAGCTTCTCCGTTTTCTCCACTGCAGTGGCTTTTATCTCCGCCAGAATTTCCCTCGCGCGGGCTTCTCCATTGATGTTGGAAAGCACTGTCAGAGCCTTATTGTCATTGCCGCTAAGTGCAAGATAACGAGGCGTTTCCGGTACAAGAAGGATTAAAAGTGCAAACAGCCCGGCGGGTACTGATTCTGACACAAACATGACCCTCCATCCAATCGCATTTGTCCATGCAACGATGTTGGGATCCGAGGCGTGTGAACGTATGATCAGGAAGTTCACGAAGTACACCACAAGTTGCCCGAAAATGATGGCGAACTGGTTCCATGAAACCAGCTTTCCGCGCTTGTTTGCAGGCGCCACTTCTGCTATGTACATAGGGCACAGAGCGGACGCAATTCCAACGCCGATTCCGCCAAGGATACGGTATCCGTTGAAGGCTACAAGCAGCCCCTTCGAAGCCGCTCCTTTCTGGAAGAAAAGGAACTCAGGATAATAGGATCCGAGCGCACTCAGAAGGAACAGAATACCCGCTATGAACAGGGACTTTTTGCGTCCGAATTTGGACGACAGCAAGCCACTTAAAAACGCTCCGATTATACAACCGATAAGCGCGCTTGACGTGGTAAATCCATGCCATCCGGCCGTATACGTAAAGTCACTTGCTCCTTCAAAAAACGCCTGCAATCCTCTCTCCGCTCCGGATATGACCGCCGTGTCATATCCAAAGAGCAAACCGCCTATAACGGCCACCAGCACTATCCCGAAGAGATAGGCTGGTGAGCCTTTTTGTCTATATTCAGTCATTATTTTGCGTAGAGGTTAAGGAGTGTCTCGTAGAGTTCCTGTTTTCCGGATTCGGCGACGGGGTTGCCATTCTTCTTGGCGTACTCGTAGAGGTCTTCAAGGCTGGCTTTGCCTTCCTCGAACTTCTTGCCAAGGCCGTTGTCGAAGGATGCGTAGCGCTTTGCAACCATCTCGCACAGAGGGCTTTCCTCAAGGACTGCAGCTGCGTTCAGGAGGGCGTGAGCCATTGCATCCATGGCGCTGATGTGGGCGATGAAGATGTCCTCAGGGTCAGTTGAAGAGCGGCGGAGTTTGGCGTCGAAGTTGGTGCCGCCGTCCTTGAAACCGCCATTGCGGATGATTTGCATCATAGCCTGGGTGAGGTCGTAAGGATCTACGGGGAACTGGTCGGTGTCCCAGCCGTTCTGGGCGTCGCCGCGGTTTGCGTCGATGGAGCCAAGGAAACCGTTGTCAACCGCTACGGTGAGCTCGTGCTCGAAGGTGTGGCCGGCCAGGGTGGCATGGTTCACCTCGATGTTCACCTTGAAGTCCTTGTCAAGGCCGTTGGCGCGGAGGAAGCCGATCACGGTCTCCGTGTCCACATCGTACTGGTGCTTGGTGGGCTCCATGGGTTTGGGTTCGATGAGGAAGGTGCCCTTGAAGCCCTTTGCACGTGCGTAGTCGCGGGCTGCGGTGAGCATCTTGGCAAGGTGGTCCTTCTCCCTCTGCATCTGAGTGTTGAGGAGGGTGTAGTAGCCTTCACGGCCGCCCCAGAACACGTATCCGGTACCGCCAAGCTTGATGGTGGCGTCGATGGCGTTCTTGATCTGTGCGGCAGCGCGTGCGACGATGTCGAACTGAGGGTTGGTGGCGGCGCCGTTCATGTAGCGCTTGTTACCGAACACGTTAGCAGTGCCCCAGAGGTTCTTGATGCCGGTTTCCTTCATCTTTACAAGAAGGTAGTCAGTGATGTCCTTCATGCGGGCCTCGTACTCTGCGAGGTCTTCGCAGTCTTCCACCAGGTCTATGTCATGGAAGCAGAAGTACTCGATGCCAAGTTTCTGCATGATTTCGAAGCCGGCGTCGGCCTTTGCCTTTGCGCGGCAGTAGGGGCATTCGCCCTCATCCCATGCGTAGCTGCGGGTCTGGCCGCCGAAGGGGTCTGCGGATGCGGCACCAAGGGTGTGCCACCATGCCATGGCGAATTTGAACCAGTCTTTCATGGGTTTGCCCATGACTACCTGGTTGGCATCATAATAATGGAATGCAAGGGGATTCTTGCTCTTGGGGCCCTCGAAAGGGATTTTTCCGATGGTAGGGAAGTATTCTTTCATAATGTATAAGGTTAATAATTAATTAGTCGTTAAGGATTCCGGGTCAAGCCCGGAATGACGTTAGAGGCGTGACTTCCAAAGCTGATAAGCTTCTTTGTACTGGCGCTCATGGGAGGGGGTGATGACGGCGAGGCGGTCAAGGGTGGCGAAGGCTTCGCGGGAGGAGTGGTAGATGCCGGCTCCCATGCCTGCGCCCTTGGCGGCACCGGCGGCGCCGTCCGTGTCATACAGCTCAATCTGGGCACCGGAAACGCCTGCGAGGGTGTCCCTGAAGATGGGGGAGAGGAACATGTTGGCCTTCCCGGCGTGGATGGTGTCCACCTTGAGGCCCATGGCTTCCATGATCTCTATTCCGTACTGGAAGGAGAAGACGATACCTTCCTGCGCGGCCCTAACAAGGTGGGCTTTCCCGTGGCGGTTGAAGTTTACGCCATGGATGCTGCAGCCGGTGTCCTTGTTTTCCAGCATGCGCTCCGCCCCGTTGCCGAAGGGGAGGATGGATACCCCGTCACTGCCGATGGGCGCTTCTGCGGCGAGGTTATTCATATCGGCATAAGAGAGGCCGGCGGGGGCTATGTTGCGGCGGATCCATGAGTTGAGGATTCCGGTGCCGTTGATGCACAGGAGCACGCCCAGACGGGGGTCTGCGGCTGTATGGTTCACGTGGGCGAAGGTATTCACGCGGGAAAGCGGATCATAGTCTACCTTGCCGATAACTCCGTACACCACACCCGAGGTCCCTGCGGTGGAGGCGATTTCCCCGGGGTTGAAAACGCCCAGGCTGAGGGCGTTGTTGGGCTGGTCGCCGGCGCGGTAGGTGATGGGAATGCCTTCCTTGAGGCCAAGCATCTCCGCCGCCTCCTTGGTGAGGACGCCCTGCACTCCGAAGGTGGGTTTCACCTGCGGAAGGACGGTGCTGTCAAAGCCGAAGCAATCCAGCAGCTCCTTGCTGGGCTGATTCTTCCGGAAATCCCAGAAAATGCCCTCTGAGAGGCCGCTGACGGTGGTGCAGACGCTTCCAGTGAGCCTTGCGGCGATGTAATCTCCCGGAAGCATAATCTTCCATATGCGGGAGTAGACTTCCGGCTCGTTTTCCTTTACCCATGCCAGTTTTGCGGCGGTAAAGTTGCCGGGAGAGTTCAGGAGGTGCTTGAGGCAGAAGTCCTTGCCAAGGGCTTCCAGGGCCTTCTGGCCGTACGGGACGGCGCGGGAATCGCACCAGATTATGGACGGACGGAGTACGTTGAGTTCCTTGTCTACGCACACCAGGCCGTGCATCTGGTATGAAATACCGATGGCGGCAATGCTGTCCGCCAGATCCAGCTGTGCGCGGTGCGGGATTATCTCCCCAAGCTGATGAAGGACGTCTTCCGTGGCAAGTTTCAGATTGCCAAGCCACATGGAGGGATCCTGCTCCGCCCAGCCGGTTTTTTTGGAGATGATAGGAGCTTCCGTCTTGGGATAGAACGCGCTGGCGACGCATTTTCCGCTATCAGCGTCCACCAGGGCGGCCTTTACGGAGGAGCTTCCTATGTCGTATCCTAAAAGGTACATTGTATTGAGGTTTAAGGTTTGAATATTACTCTCTGTATGGTTCCGTCAGGGTTGTAGAAGAGCTCGTCCACGCATACGCTGCGCCTTCCCGTGGCGGGGCCGTAGCCCTCCAGGGAAAGGGTGGAGTTATGGTAGAAGAGGTAACTGTGACCCTTGTAATCTATTACTCCGGGATGAATTGTAAAGCTGTCTTTGGCCTCTCCTGCGAGTTCTCCCTTGAACTCCCAGGGACCTTCCACGGAAAGCGCCATGGCGTAGGAAATGGTCTCCATGCCCTTGCCCATGGAGGCGTAGACGTTGTAGTACCAGCCTCCGCGCTTGTAGAGCCAGGGGCCCTCCACGTAGTTTTCCATGGGGAGGATGCGTATTTCGCCGTCCAGTTCCGTCATGTTCTTCTTGAGGGGCGCGAGGAAGCAGGTGCCATTGCCCCAGCACAGCCAGGGTGTGCCGTCATCGTCAATCATAATGGTGGGGTCGAAGTCGTTCCACCAGCCGCGGGGGCCGTTGGGGGTCATATCGTCAAGGATGAGGGCCTTGCCTATTGCGTCCCTGTACGGGCCTTCAGGTCTGTCAGCCACCGCTACGCCAATGGCTTTGCAGTTGGGGTTGCCGCTCTGGCAGGAAACGTAGAAATAGAACTTCCCGTTCACCTCGATGCACTGTGAGGCCCAGGCCTCGCCTATGGCCCAGCTGAAGTCCGTGGGCTTCATGACAGTGCCGTGGGCGGTCCAGTGCTTCATATCGTCAGTGGAATAGCAGAGCCAGTCAGTGATGTTGAAGCCGTAGAGGCCTTCGAAGCCGGGCTTGTCGTCAAACTGCTGGTCGTGGCCGCAGAATACGTACAGGCGGCCGTCGGAGGCTACCATGGGCGCCGGATCTGCAGTGTAGCAGTCCTTGAAGAGGGGATTGCCCAGATTCTTGAACGTGCCGTTTGTGAAGCTTACCCAGTCAATGCGGAGGTCTTTGCCTTTTTCCAGAGAGATTTTTATGTTCTGAATGCCTGTTACAGCTAATTCTGCGGGTAATACCACAGTTCTCCACTTCCTCTTTGAACGGCGGAGGGTGAACTGCCTGGACGATTCTCCTGCAGTAACTGTCACGGTGCATTTTTTACTTGCCCTGTAGCGGAAAGAGACAGTCTTTGGAGTGACCTGGCCGAAGTCTACTCTGTCATACCTCACCCATGTGCCGGGTGCGGTAAGGCATACGTACCAGCCGTCGAATGGCTTCTGGGCGTCAAGGAAATCGATGTACGCTCCCTGGTGGCAGATGGCGCTGTATCGGTCAATTTGGATGTTTTCATGCTTTGGCGTGACACCTACGCCGCGGAAGGTTGGCGTAACGGGCTGTATGGTGCCGTCCTGGTTGAAAAACAGCCTGTCAATGCGTACAGAACGGTTTTTGTCGAAGGCGGGGGAGTAGTCGTTGTGGTGGTAGAAGAGGTACCAGTCGTCATTGTATTTGACGATGGAATGGTGGTTGGTCCAACATTCGCTGGGGGACTGGGCCATGATTATGCCCTTGAATTCATACGGGCCAAGGGGCTTGTCGCTCATGGCGTAGGCCAGGGTTTCCGTCTTGTCCTGCACCCAGGGGTATGTGAGGTAGAACTTTCCGTCCTTCTCGAAGGCGAACGGGCCTTCCTTGAACCCGTCGGGGAGGGTGGTGTCCAGGCGGACGGGCTGGGCGGCGAGTTCGGATAAATCGTCCTTGATCAGGGCGCCCTGGAGGCCGAATCCGGACCAGAAGAGGTATGTGTTTCCATCCGATGCCTGCAGTACGCAGGGGTCTATGCCGAATACGCCGGGAATGGACCGCTCATAAGGGGTGTAGGGGCCTTCCGGGGCGTCTGCAACCGCTACGCCAATGGCGAATCCGGGGCCTTCCGCGAGCGCGTCAGGAAAAACGAAGTAGTACTTCCCGTCCTTCTCCACACAGTCCGGCGCCCACATTGAATAGCCGTCCGGCTTGCCCCAGGGCACGTTTTCCTGAGTGAGGATTACGCCGTGGTCTGTCCAGTTTACAAGGTCTGTCGATGAAAAAGCGTGGTAGTCTTCCATGCAGAACCACTTCTTTTCCGGTTCCACGGGACTTATGATATCGTGGGAAGGAAACAGCCAGACCCTGCCGCCGAAAACACGAGCCGTGGGGTCCGCTGTATACTGGTCCCGGATTACGGGATTCTGGGCGGACAGACCGGCGGAAATGAGGATGGATATGAGCGGCAGAAGGCGTTTCATTCCTTGTAGGGATTGAGTCCGTTAAGTTCACACAGATACTGCCAGAGGACCCTGTAGGACTCTTTCTGGACATAATTGCCACCCTTCCAAAGGAGGGCATGGCTGTCTTCTCCAAGCCAGGAGTCCTTGTCGTTGATACCCCAGAAGGTGATGCCTCCGCGCTGGGCCTCGGGGACTATTTCAAGATACTTCTGGAAGATGTACTTGAACATGTCCGCCTGGTCTATGTCACTGTTGTTTTTGAGGTCCAGTTCTGCAATGCGTACCATCTTGCCTGTGGCCACGAGGTCCCTTAAGGAGGCTTCTATCTTGCCCTTGAGGTCAGGGGTCCGTATGTCCAGATGCATCTGGGAGGCAACGCCCGTGACCTGTGGGTTATTCTTCGCATAATTGCAGAGGGCCTGACGTTTTCCGGGATCTGTTTCCAGGTTATAGTCGTTTATGTACAGGACAGGACTCTTTCCATACTTGGCGCATGCTTCTGTTGCATAGGCGAAAGCGGCGTCTACCCAGTCCTTTGTGCTGGGATAGTATGTGCCCCATACGAAGCCGTTCTGCGTGGTCTGCTGTGTGCGGAAGGCACCGTTGGTGCCGTCGGAGAATGTTTCGTTCACCACATCCCAGGCATAGACATCGAAGTGCTCCACCATCCCGAAGACGTATGACTTGAACGCCGCATCAATGGCGGCTGGATCTGACGTGAGGGTGTTGAGGTATGCGGTCTGCTGCTGGCTGTGCCAACCAAGAACGTGGCCGAAGAGCTCCGTGCCTGCGTTTTTGGCCCACTGAGCCATCTGGTCCGCGGTGGTGAAATTCATGCTGCCGTTGGCCTGGACTATGGCATCGTGCTTCATCTCGTTGCCGAAGGTGACGGCCTTGAATTCACGGGTGAGAATCTCCGCAACCTGGGGATTGTTACGGTACTCCCAGTACGTAAAGGCGGCGCCAAGCTTGATTCCCTGCTGTGCGGCAAGTTCACCAAGGGCGTATTTGGTGTAATCTATGACCGGAGTTGTATCTCCTGTATCCGTTGAGCCGGAATTGTCGCCGGTGTTATTGCCAGTGTTGCTGCCGGAACCGCTTCCGGAGCTGCCGTGGCCGGTGAGGCCCTGGTACTTGGACGGGACGACGTCGTCTTTCCCGCAGGAGAAGGCCGTCAGGACAAGAATTGTGGCGGCTAATGTGAGAATGCACTTTTTCATGATGCAAAATTACACATAATTATACGCGTATATTCGCGATAACGGCACAATGTTTTGCCTTTTTGTAACACATTTGCAATTTTCGCAACAATTAGTGTTAAAACCGTTACATTTCAGTCTCATTTTTCAAAATTAACACTTTTTGTATCATTTTTTCGGCGCATGTTACAAGGTTTATATGAGTTGTTTCCGCGCGCACATTAATAATGAAGAATCCTTGCGACCTTTGCATTGTTATATTGGCGAAAACAAATACAACAATAATTTTTTAACAAATTAACCAACTTTTCTCAACCATCTAATTTAACCCAAAATGATGAAAGGAAGAAAACTAACTCATCTGTTCGGAGTGCTGGCGCTTCTGCTCCTTATCCCCGGACAATCTTTCGCCCAGAATCTGCGCGTGGAAGGTAAGGTGCTTGATGAGCAGGGAGAGGGGTTGATTGGGGCCGGAGTGGTGGTACAAGGCACCACAAACGGCACAATCACGGATATGGACGGTAACTTCGTCATCTCCGTCCCCCGCGGCACCACGCTGGAGATTTCCTGCATCGGCTACACAACGCAGGCCGTTGAGGTAACAGGGCGGACTCTCACCGTCAGGATGGAACCGGAATCTCGTCTTCTGGATGATGCCGTGGTCATCGCTTACGGTCAGCAAAAGAAAGTAACCATTACCGGTGCTGTCTCTGCAGTGGGCAGCGAAGAACTCCTGAAGGCCCCGGTCGCCAACGTGGCAAATGCCCTCCAGGGTAATCTCCCCGGCGTTTCGGCAGTTCAGCCTTCAGGTATGCCCGGAGCCGATGAACCTGTCATCCGCATCCGTGGCGTCGGATCCCTGAACAGCGCGGAGCCCCTGGTCCTGGTGGACGGTGTCGAGCGTTCCTTCTCCCAGTTGGACGCCAACGAAATCGAGAGCATTTCCGTCCTGAAGGATGCATCGGCAACCGCAGTGTTCGGTGTCCGCGGTGCTAACGGCGTCATCCTGGTAACCACCAAGCGTGGTAATGAAGGAAAGGCTTCCGTCACTGCTTCCGCAAGCGCCGCAGTCCAGTCCATTTCAAAGTTCATCGACTTTGCGGACTCCTACACCTATGGCAAGATGTGGAACTACACCGCCATTACGGACGCTCTGCCCATGAGCCAGTGGCCCTCCAGCTCTACCATCGCGGACTACACGCCCTATGCTGACACCGGTATCCGTTTCAGCCAGGACGTGATGGAGCATTTCCGCAAGGGGGATATGCCCACAACATTCCCCAACATGGACTGGATCGACTACATCATGAACGACTCCGCATGGCAGGAGCAGGCCAACGTGAACGTCAACGGCGGTACGGACAAGGTTCGTTACTTCGTCTCTGCAGGTTTCCTGAATCAGAATTCACTGTTCAAGACCTTCTCTGACAACAAGAACGAAACCTTCGACTATCAGCGTCTCAACTACCGTGCAAACCTGGATATCGACGTCTCTGAGCGCAGCCAGATTTCCATCACCCTGGGCGGTCGTATGCAGAACCGCAACACCATGGGCGGTGGCGAAGGCTTCCTCTTCCGTTACCTCCAGGGCGCTACTCCTTATGCCGGTAGCGGTATCGACGCCGAAGGCCGTCATATCATTTCTGACAAGAACATTGTAGGACCCTTCGACCGTGACGCTCTCTCCAACTATTACCAGCTGGGTTATGTGAACGAGAGCACCAACGTCCTCAACTTCGATATCCAGTACAAACTGGATCTGGGCTTCCTTGCAAAGGGCCTGGATTTCAAGGCTAAGGCATCCTACAACTCTGAATATACCGCCCAGAAGAACCGTGAGAACGGTTTCGGTACGGGCGTTACTTATGTTGCCACCATCGTGGACGGCAAGGAAGTCCTCCGCAAGGAAGGCGTCACATGGCCCACTCCTTACGGCGAGTCCAAGTGGGGAAGCCGCAACTGGTACACTGAGGCCAGCCTCAATTATGCCCGCCGTTTCGGTGATCACAACCTCGGAGCCCTGCTGCTTTACAACCAGAGCAAGACTTACTACCCCTGGGATTCCGACGGCAGCCTCTATCAGTCCATCCCCAAGGGCTATGTGGGTCTGGTAGGACGTATAACTTACGACTATGCCACCAAGTACATGCTGGACCTGAACATCGGCTACAACGGATCGGAAAACTTCGCCCCTGGCAAGCGCTACGGTACTTTCCCGTCAATTTCCGTGGGTTGGATCCCGTCCAGCGAGTCCTGGTGGGAGCCTCTTAAGGGCTTTATCGGCTACCTGAAACTCCGCGGCTCCTATGGTATCGTAGGTAACGACAGCACCAACGGTGCACGTTTCCTCTATCTCCCGGGTGCATGGCAGTTCTACACCGGTTCCATGACGACCAATCCCCAGGACCGTGGCGCCAACTTCGGAACCAGCGGAAACTGGTTGCAGGCCGTAAGGGAACTCACCTCCGGTAACCCCAACGTTACATGGGAAACCGCAAAGAAGATCAACTTCGGTGTGGACGTCGCTTTCCTTAAGGAGCGCCTGCACGCTTATGTGGACTTCTTCTGGGAGGACCGCCGGGACATTCTCGTCTCCAACGAATCTACCCTTCCCGCTGTTACTTCCCTGCCTTCCAGCTATGTCAACGAAGGCCGCGTGAAGAACCACGGTTTCGAGGTCACCCTCAACTGGGAAGACAAGATTGGCGATATCCGCTATTCCATCTCTCCCAACGTTTCCTTCGCAAGGAACCAGGTCATAGAGATGCTTGAAGTGGAGCCTTTGTACGATTATCTCAAGCACACCGGCTACCCTGTGGGCCAGCCTTTCGGCTATGAACTCTTTGAGTTATATCAGCCCGGCACCGAGGACCGTTATCTTGAGAAATACGGCGTTCCCATGCCTAACCAGAATCTGGAATCTCTCAAGTATGGTGACTGTATCTATGTTGACCTCAACGGCGACGGAGTCATCGACGCCAATGACCAGCATGCAATGGGATACACCTCCACTCCTGAGCTCATCTATTCCATGAATGCATCCCTCCACTACAAGAACTTCGACTTCTCCATGCTGTGGACCGCAGCAGACCACGTGAGCCGTACACTTAACGGTTATTTCCGTGACCAGTTCGGTTCCACCAATACTTCCGCCCTTACTCAGTGGGTTGCGGACAACTCATGGACAACGGACAATCCCAATGCCATCCTGCCCCGTATCTCATTTAAAAACAGGGTCCACAATAACCGTGACTCAAGTGCCTGGATGATTGATTCCAAGTACCTGCGTCTCAAGAACGTGGAAATTGGTTACACCATCAACAAGCCCAAGAGCGTGCCTTTCTTCAACTATATAAGGATTTACCTCTCCGGCCAGAACCTCCTCACTTTCTCCGAGTTTGACGGCAACGACCCTGAAGCTCCCGGCTCAGGTCTGGACTTCGGCGTCCGTTATCCTATGACCCGCGTTGTGAACCTTGGTGCACAGCTTAACTTCTAATGCAGATACGACTATGAAAAAGATATCTAATATAATATTGGTTCTGGGAATAACCGCAGCCTTCATGGTCCCTTCCTGCGTAGACCGTTTCGCAGTTGGTGACGCTTTCCTTGAGAAGGCTCCCGGTGTGGACGTAAACATCGACACCGTGTTCTCCCAAGCAGAATATACCCGTAACTTCCTTTGGAGCGCTTACGGTCAAATCTACTGCACCTATACCTCCGGAAACATGATGAACGGCGCGCCCATCGACGTGCTTTCAGATTCCTATCACTGCTATGTTTCCTGGGGTGGTCCCATCCAGAGTTACTATCCCGGCTCCCTCACAGAAGATGCCCAGGATACGGAAAACGGTAACTTCATGGGTAAGTTCTCCTACTCCACAAGAGGTCTCGGCGACGTTGCCGGCGGCCGTGTTTCAATCTATGAGACAGTCCGCAAGTGCTGGCAGATTATCGAGAACATCGACAGGGTCCCGGACATGACCGACGACGAAAAGAGCCGTCTCCGCGGCGAGGCCTACACCATCATGGCCAGCCGTTATTTCGACGCTTTCCGTAACTTCGGCGGTCTCTGCCTTGCCAAGAAGGCATACGGCGTAGGTGAATCCTTCACCGATGGCCGGGCTACCGCAAAGCAGACGGTGGAATTCATCGATTCCCTTATCGTTTGCGCAATCAATGAGCCCGGATTCATCTGGAACGTTGACAACGCAGACATCGGCCAGTGGTCAGGACGCCTCACCCGTGCATCAGCACGCGCGCTTCGTGCTAAGGTATGGCTCTTCGCAGCCTCCCCGCTTTTCAACAACAAGGATCCTTACATGACCTATGCTCCTGAGAAGTCGGAAGGCACCAACATCGAACACGTCTGGTTTGGCGGTTACGACGCTTCCCTCTGGGACAAGTGCCTGCAGTATTGTAACGATTTCTTTACGGACAATGCCGCCAACGGCAATTACTATGAACTTGTCCAGCCCACCGGTACGGACGAGGCCGCATACAGGACCGCGTTCCGCAGGGCTTACCGCTATCGTAACGACGAGACCCATCATGAGAAGATCTTCGACTCCCATCCCACCCAGCTGCTGTCCAGTTCAGTTGTGGACGGTACTATAAATAATGGCTGGGGCTGGGGCTGGAACGGCTTTGCCCTTGACTGCTACCGTCAGGGCGGTGCGGTTCCCACCAACGAGCTCCAGGAGTGCTTCGGCATGAGCGACGGGCGCAACTTCCCTTATTCGGATATCTATGGCCCCGGCGCTAATCCCGATGGCAAGGACATGTTCGCAAACCGCGATCCCCGTCTGTATGAGACCGTCCTGGTTCCCAGGCAGTCCCTGCCCGCCGGATTCGACTACAGCGACAAAGGCTTCACCTACGTGGACACCTGGGTCAACGGCGGCATGTACTTCAAGAAGGACCAGTTCGGCGACATCACCGCCGACGACAACGCCTCCGGTTACAGGAAGTTCAAATGGATGCTGGACTACACGGCTAACCGTATGGACGATGCCTTCATCGGCGTATCCTACATCCGTATGGCGGAGATGTATCTCATCCGCGCAGAAGCCAAAGCGGAGACCGGTGACCTTCCGGGGGCCCTGGACGATATCCATGTGGTCCGCAGCCGCGTAGGCCTTGGACGCCTGGAGGACATGAATCCCAGTCTTAACCTTAAGACAAACAAGGACAGGCTCATAGATGAAATCCTCCGTGAGCGCAACTGCGAGATTGGTGCCGAATGCGGTGACCGCCTCTATGACATGGTCCGCCGCAAGAGGGAAGACCTGTTCACCAAACCTCTCCATGAGATCAAGATCTACAGACTTGACAGCGAAGGCAACCGCCTTGCGTTGACTGACGCTGACGGCCAGCTCATAGACCTGTCCTATGTGGAAGGATCAGCCTGGCCCAAGTTCGAGTATGAAAAGCCCCAGATCAAAGTTGGTGCACGCAGCTGGTGGAATCCAGGCGGCTGGAGCAACAAGTGGTATCTGGATCCGGTTTCCCGTATCGAAGTCCAGAAGAAATACGGTCTCACTCAAAATCCCGGTTGGTAATAATTAGAAATACTCACGATTATGAAATTACGCAATATACTTATATATAGCCTGCTGGGGTTCTGCGCCGTCCCTGTGACGCTTAACGCTCAGGTTCAACTGAGTGACAAGGAGTCACAGAAGGTGGATTTGGGCTTCGGCGTGGAGAGTACGGAGTATCTCACTACAGCCGCAACCTATACCATTACCGCAGAAGAACTCAGCCGTACCTCGGCCATATCCCTTGCGGACGCCCTCTACGGAAAGCTCCTTGGCCTTACCGCTATCCAGAATACCGGTTTCAAGGGCGAGGAAGACAGGGGCGCATCCTTCAATATCCGTGGTATCCAGACCACCGGAGAAACCAGCATCCTCATCCTGGTGGACGGTTTTGAACGTCCCATCGACCGCCTCTCAGTTGAGGAGGTGGAAAGCGTGACCGTCCTCAGGGACGCCGCCGCCGTGGCCATGTACGGCCATGAAGGAATCAACGGCGTTCTCCTTGTGAAGACCAAGAGGGGTCAGGCAAACAGCGGCCTCAATATCAAGGCCGGTGCTTCCCGCAAGCTCCAGTCCAATCCTGAGATGGCAGACATGGTCAGCGCATATGACTATGCCAACGCCCTGAACATAGCCCGTGCAAACGACGGTCTTGGTGCCGCATACTCGGATGCAGAACTCGCCAAGTTCCAGGACGGCAGCGACCCGTTCGTCTATCCCAACGTCAACTGGAAGGACGAGGTCTTCAAGAACACCGCCAACGAGACAAATGCATTCATCTCCATGTATGGTGGTTCCAATAACGTAGAGTACTACACTCAGCTTGATTATACGGACGCCCAGGGTCTTTACAAGAACCCCGATCAGGGCGACTGGAATTCCCAGCTCAAGTACTCCAAGGCCAACATCCGCGCCAATGTGGACTTCAAGGTTACAGAGTCCACCAAGGTCAGGACCAACGTCCTTGCAATCTTCATGGAGACCAACGGAGTTCCCAACATGAACTCCAACGATGCCTGGTGGCATCTGTACAAGGTGCCGGCCCTGGCTTTCCCCATCAAGACCAATGGAGGTGTATGGGGCGGCAGCCAGACCTATGGTGACTTCAACCTCGTTGCAAAGACAACCGGTACTGGCTTCTCCAAGACACACCAGCGCCAGATCTGGGCCGATATGACCCTGGAGCAGGACCTCGATTTCATCAGGGAAGGCTTCAAGTTCTATGTGGGCGGTTCCTACGACAACGCTTCCAACATGATTGAGAGGCGCTCAAAGGGATACCAGTACGGCTGGAACTACTATGACGCCGCCGGCGCCATGCAGGAAACCGTCATGGGTACCGTTGAGGATAAGCTTACCTTTAATTATTGGGTAGATTCCCAGTGGCGCATCGGAACCGTATTCACAGGTTTCAAATATGCCGCCAAACTGAACAACGGAGACAACTACTCCTGGAATCTCAACTACAATATGAAGAGCGAAGTCCGTGACGGACAGAGCAACACCTGGTACCGCGAGAACTTCCAGTTCGCCGGTCACTGGGATCACGCAGAGAAGCTAATGGCGGACATCGTCCTTGCAGCCAACGGTTCCAACCGCTCCTATCCTGCAAAATGGGCTTTCTCTCCCACTGCATCCCTTGGCTGGATTTATGCCAATGACCCGGCTGCCGGAAAGTACGGAAAACTCCGCGCATCGGCTGGTATCCAGCATACGGACTATGTCCCTGCAAACGGCCTTTGGCTCGCCTCCTGGAACAGCTCCCACGGACAGTTCTGGTATGGCTCCAACTTCGCCAGTTCATGGGGCGCATTCCTTACCCAGTTCCCCACCACCGATTTCCGTCAGGAGGCCGCGCTTAAGGCCAATGTGGGAACCGACGTGAGGATTGACGGCTGCCTTGACTTCACTGTCGATGCATTCTATCAGCAGAGGCGCAACATCCTCGTGAGCGCATCGTCCCTGAATTCGGACGTCGTGGGTATCCAGTCCTCTTACGATGACAAGGGTGCTGTTGAGAGCTATGGCGTTGAAGCCGGTCTGCGCTATGCAAAGACCATGGACAACGGCCTCAACGTGAACTTCGCCGCAAACGTCTCCTCCGCCAAGAACAGGATTCTGAGCTGGATTGAGACTCCTGCATATCCCAACCTCTCCGTCATTGGCGGTCCCGCCGACGCAGAGCGCGGTCTCATTGCCGACGGCTTCTTCAAGGACCAGGCAGACATCGACGCCAGCCCTCTCCAGGAGTTCGGCCAGGTCAAGCCCGGCGACATCAAGTATGTGGATGTCAACGAAGACGGCGTCATCAATGAGAACGACTACGTGACCATGGACTACGGCAATGCATTCCCTACCCTCAACTACGCATTCAGCTTTGGAATGGAGTTCAAGGGATTCGGAATCAACGCCACTTTCCAGGGCGCAGCCAACCAGATCAAGAACATCCGTTACGTGGACGGTGTCTGGGGAGCTCTCTCAGACAACCGCAACCTCTCACAGGAGTACTATGACAATTGCTGGGATGTGGCCGGCGAGAACGCGCTTTACCCGCGCCTCTCCACCACCAGCGTCGCCAACAACGCCCAGAACTCCACAATTTGGTACCGTAACGTGAGATGGTTCAAACTCCGCGACTGCGAAGTCTACTACAAGCTTCCCGCTTCTCTCCTTGGCCTTATGAAAGTATCCGATGCCAAGCTGTATGTCCAGGGTCAGAACCTCTTTTCCCTTGACAACATCTCCTGCATGGACGCCGAGAACCTGAACACAGGCTATCCTGTGATGAAAGCTGTTAATCTTGGCCTTTCAATTGTATTCTAATAAGGATTGGATTATGAAACTCAATAAAATCTCTCTATTCATTCTCGCCTGTGTCATTCCGGCCTCGTGTGTGGATCTGAACTATACGGAGCAGAACACGCGTGACGAGGCATGGACATATGAATACTTTGCGGAAGGTATCAAGAACATGGTATTCGACGTTTACGCACAGGTTTACAACGACGAATTCGAGTCCAACAGCGCATACTTCCTTGCCGGTGCAACCGACGAGGCCCAGTACGCCCTTGAGACCGGCGCCGTCTGCAACTACACCAACGGTGGCTGGAGCGCAGCCAACCCGTATTCCAGGACCTGGACCAAGTGCTACACCGGCATTGCCGATGTCTGCATGTATCTGGAGAAGATATATCAGGCAGACCTTACCGAGTGGCAGTACAACTCTGGTTACAGCACCTGGCAGCAGCAGATGGAACTGTTCCCTTACGAACTTCGTTTCCTCCGTGCATACTTCTATTTCGAACTGCTCCGCGCTTACGGAGACGTTCCTCTGGTAATATCCACTCTCACTAACGCAGAGGCCAATAGCATTTCGCGTGCGCCGGCTAGCGAGATTGTGGACTTCATCGTCAACGAGCTTGATGCAATCGCCCCTTACCTCCCCATCTCCTATCTTACGGAGCCCGGTGCAGAGGTTGGCCGTGCAACACGTATTGCAGCATTCGCCCTCAAGGCACGTACCCTGCTTTACGCCGCATCTCCTCTGTTCAACGATCCCACAAGCTCAAGCTATGACGCCACCAAGTGGGCAAAGGCAGCAGAGGCCTGCAAGGTTATCCTTGACAACGCAAGCACATGGGGCCTGAGCCTCAGCGCTTACGGTTCCCTCTGGGGCCACGACGCCTTCTTCAATCCGGAGATTATCTTCGGAATCGGCCGTGGTGAGAGCAACTCCTTCGAGATGGCCAACTATCCCGTGGGTGTTGAGAACGGCTCTTCCGGCAACTGCCCTACTCAGAGCTTCGTTGACCAGTATGAGTATAAGAACAACGGACAGACCTTTGGCCAGCGTAATCCCGGAGTCATCGACCTTTCCACCAATCCTTACGACGGACTGGATCCCCGTTTCGCCCTCACAGTGGTAAAGAACGGAGACGAGTGGCCCACCAACGGTGCCCAGAAGAAGGCCATCGAAACATACATCGGCGGCTACAACGCATCGCCCAAGTATGGCGCTACTCCTACCGGTTATTACCTGAGGAAATACGTGGACGGTTCCTGCGTCACAACTGCTGACAACCAGAC
>JAILJO010000114.1 GCA_024694675.1 Bacteroidales bacterium
CCGGCAACGAAGGCTCCGCCAAGAAGGCACCAGCTCTTCCAGTCCGGGAAGTTGGACGAAACCACTTGGACAGAAGGCACACAGCCCGTCCAGGTGGTTTTAATTATGAGTATTAGCGCCGCCGCGCCGATGAGTCCCACAACGCATGGCTTGAGCCAGTCCATGGTTCCGGCATACAGCTTGCTGGTCCTGAATTTCATGTAGAAACGGACTATAAGGAGCATGATTATGAACGATGGAATCATGAGCGCCAGGGTGGCGGTCAGCGATCCGCAAACGCCCAGAAGATGGCTTCCGGTGGCATTGTGAAGCACTTCATAGCCTACATACGTGGCGCTGTTTATACCGATGGGCCCCGGCGTCATCTGGCTTACCGCCACTATGTCCGTGAACGCGCTCTCGCTTATCCACGTATGCTCCACCACCACCTGGTTCTGAATGAGCGACAGCATGGCATACCCTCCCCCTATGGTGAAGGCGCCAATCACGAAGAAAGTCCACGCCAGCTGCAGTATGAGACTCAGTGCTTCCATTCTTTATAATAGGTAACGCTGAATCCAAGAATCAGCACACATAGAATAATGTAAATCGGCGACACATTCAAAAACGCCACCAGCACCAGCGAGCCAATGGCCAGAAGCCATGCCCACCAGCTCTTGCAGGCCTTTTTGGCCATATTAACCATGGGCACCGCGATGAGGGAAATCACCACAGGGCGTATGCCCCTGAAGGCTCTCTCCACCCAGGGATTGTCCTTGAATGCCGTGAAGAACATTGCAATGGCGAGGATGGCCAGGAACGACGGCAGGATGCTTCCAAGCGTAGCCGCAATGCTGCCTTTTATGCCGCGGAGCTTATGGCCCGCGAAAATGGAAATGTTAACCGCCATGACTCCGGGCGCACTTTGGGAAAGGGCTACTATGTCCGGGAGTTCATCGTCACTTATCCATCCCCTTTTGGACATTTCCGCCTGGATGATGGGGATCATGGCGTAGCCGCCGCCTATGGTGAAGGCGCCAATCTTTGCAAAGACGGCGAAAATCTCCCAGAGCGACACCTTCTTCTCCATCTACGCTGCGGTTTGGACGGGACGTTTACGAAGGACCATCCACGATGCTCCGGCATAAAGGACGATGAGAACGGTATTGAGGCCGATGTTCAGCCAGTGCACGCCGCTGCCTTCCGGTGCGGTGAAGAACATTACGGCATAGGCGGCCGCCATGAAGAGGAAGAACGCCCCTATACGCTTCCAGTTATAAGGTATGGGGTAGTATTTGGCTCCCAGGGCGGCGCTGAGGACAAACATTACAAGGTAGCTTGCCAGGTGTCCGAAGGCCGATGCCCAGTATGAGAAGCGCGGCATGAAGACTATGTTCACGATGGTTGTGACGATGAGGCCTGCCAGCGTAATCCATATGGCCATATTGGTCTTTCCGGAAAGCTTGTACCACATGGAAACATTGAAAAGCATTCCCAGCAGCATGTAGCTGAGGAGCATGACTGGAACCACGCCCACACCCATCCTGAAGTCCTTTCCAAGCAGGTATGAGATAATGTCTATGTATCCAATCACGCCAAGGAAAACCAGCCCGCAGAAAGCCGTGAAGTATTCCATTACAACGGCATAGAGTTCCTTGGAGCCTTTGTCCTTCGCCCTCTGGAAGAAGAACGGTTCCGCCGCATAGCGGAACATCTGGATGAACAGGTTCATTATGACGGCCAGTTTCACCGCCGCCTGATATATACCCAGGGACGCGCGCCAGGCCCCTGACGATGTGTCGAAGAAGCGGAACAGAATCCTGTCCAGGAAGTCGTTGGCGACACCCGGAAGGGCGGCCACCATGAGCGGCAGCGAATAGAGGAGCATTCGCTTCACGACACCACCGTCCCAGGTGAGCTTCAGGCGCATTATGTCCGGGATAAACAGCACCAGGCACAGCACGCAGCTTATGAAGATGGCAAGTATGGGATAGGTGAAATCCGGCTTCGCGGGCCATACGAAGAACAGGACGATGTTTGCGCCCGTTTCCGTAAGGATCTTGATGGTCTTGAGGACTGCAAACTTCACCGCCTTGTGCTCCTGCCGCAGCTTGGCAAAGAGGATTGCCGTAATGCTGTCGCAGAAAAGGATGGAAGCTACATATATTATTAAGGAGCGGTAACCGGCATATCCCAGTGCCGCCGAAATGGGCTCCGAGAACGCCACCATGCACGCCAGAAATGCCAGATTGAGGCCCGTGACGGCAAGAAGGGCGCCGGAATACACCTTCCGGGGATCCTCCCCTTCCTTGTTGGCAAAACGGAAACAGCCGGTCTCGAGCCCAAGGACCAGGACCACCTGAAGGATGGCAATGTATGCCATGAACTCCGTTACCACGCCATACTGCACCTGCGTGAGCATGCGCGTATAGACAGGGACGAAAAGGAAGTTGAGCACCCTCGCGAGGATGGAACTGAACCCGTAGATGGCGGTCTCGCCGGCCAATTGTTTCAGAGGATTTGCCATATTAAGCACAAAATTAGTTATTTTTGCAGAAAAGTTCAACCGGAACCATGAAGAAGTTAGTTTATATAATCCTTGCCGTGGGCGCAATAGCCGCCTGCAAGGGGAAAGGGGCGCAGAGAGAGGCCGATGAGACGCCTGTCGCCGTACCCGTAGACACCGTAGCCGCCGCGGAGATTGCAAAGACTCTCCCCGCAACGCCGGTGTTCGACATAGTCACGAACCTTGGCACCATAAAGGTGCGTCTTTTCAGCGACACGCCCCGCCACAGGGACAATTTCGAAAAACTGGCAATATCCGGCTACTATGACAGCCTGCTGTTCCACCGCGTCATAAACGGGTTCATGATCCAGGGCGGAGACCCCTTCACCAGGGACACCGCGCTGGTAGCACATTACGGAGAGGGCGGTCCGGATTATACCATTCCTGCGGAAATGCGCGACGCTGACGGCGTTCCCCTGCACCGGCATTCCAAAGGCGCCCTTGCCGCAGCACGCCGCGGAAACATTGCCAATCCTTTCAAGGAATCTTCCGGCTCCCAGTTCTACATTGTCCAGAATCCGGACAATTGCGTACACCTTGACGGAGAGTACACCGTCTTCGGCGAAACCGTCGCCGGATTCAACGTAATTGACAAGATTGCGGCCGTAAAAACCGACCGTTTGGACCGTCCGGTAAACGATGTCCGCATAATATCCATAAAACTCGACAAAGAACTTAACGAACTACAGTCTACAGGCACAGAATTTGCAGATAAAAAAGGCGAATAGTTTTAATAGGTTAAGTTTTTAGGTTAGATGAAAAGCGCCGCCTGCTGGGAAGCATGCGGCGCTTGCTTTTTGCCCTCTTTTGACTATATTTGCGATACTAAAACCTGATTGTTATGAAAAAACTCATCCTCGCGGTTTCCGCACTCTTTCTCTCACTTGGCATCTTTGCCCAGAACAACAAGGCCGACAACATTCTTGGCGTTTACAACTGTGGCACCGGAAAAGACGCATACAAGGTAAAGATTACCCAGCTCTCTGACGGCACTTTCAAAGGCGCAGTCTGCTGGACGGCAGACCTGTATGACGAAGCCGGCAAGGTTAAGACAGACACCAAAAACCCGGACAAATCCCTCCGCAACGTCCCTATGGACAAGGTGGTCATCTTCTCCGGCCTTCAGTACGATGCTGAAAAGCAGCAGTGGTCCGGCGCAAAGATTTACGACCCCGGCCGCGGCATCAAGGTCAAGATGACGGCCAAGTTCGAAGGCCCCGGCAAACTTGTCGTACGCGGCACAGTCCTCGGAATCGGCGAATCTGTTACCTGGATTAAAGAAAAATAAATATGAAAAAGGTAATCCTTTCAATTGCAACGCTTATGCTCACACTCTCATGCGCCCAGAACAAGGCCGCCAAGGTACTGGTGCTCTACTACTCCCAGAACGGAACCACAAAAGCCGTCGCGGAGGAAATCTGCAGCCGCCTGGGAGCGGATGTCGAAGAAATCGTCGCTGAGGACCCCTACAACGGCAACTTCCAGGAGACCATCGAACGCTGCATGAAGGAAAGGGAAGCCGGAGTTATTCCGGAGGTGAAGCCTCTGTCATCTGACATCAAGGCATACGATGTCATATTCATCGGCTATCCCGTCTGGTTCGGCACCTACGCTCCTCCCGTGGCAGCGATGCTGAAGTCGGTGGATTTCAGCGGTAAGAAACTCGTCCCCTTCTGCACATTCGGCAGCGGCGGACTGGATTCCAGCGCAAAGGATCTGAAGGCAGCCCAGCCTGAGGCGGAAGTACTTCCCGGCTATGGCGTCCGCGCAGCCCGCATGGAGGCCGTTCCGCAGGAGGTTGACAGGTTCCTGAAAGAAGGCGGATTCCTGGAGGGCGAGTATGAGAAGTATGACGATTTCTCCGAGGTCCGCATCGTCACTGAAGAAGAATCGGCCATTTTCGATGCGGCTGTGGGAGACTATCCCATGATTCACGCAAAGGCCTGCAAAGTATCTTCCAGGGCTGTTACCGGCGGTACGGAGTACCTGTTTGAGGCGGAAGACAATCCCGCAGACCCCAGGTTTGCGGACATGCCCCGCACCATGAAAGTCTACGTCCTTGCCCTCGAAGGCCAGGCGCCCGTATTTACGCAGGTGCTAAGGTAATCGTTCAAAATACCCGTTCACGGCCGTTGCCATGAGGAACATGTTGGTCGCGATACGGTTTATCCTCTCGTCCCTGAGGTGGTTGCTTAAAGGAAGCCACTCCAGGGATTTCTCTTCCATGGAGTCCACGAAGGCCACGCCGGGAAAACGCTGGGTGATGCTGCGGCGGAAGGTGTCCGTGTACATGCGGCACAGGCTTTCCATCTCCGTCTCAACGGCCTCCGCCGTCTCTTTCTCCCTTTCCGCCTTGTAGACATCCAGGAAGGCCTTGTACTCCGCAGTCTGGCTGAGGCTCAGTTCATCGTCCGTATCCCCGCTGAGGAGCCAGCAGTGGTTCACGTCGGAGGGTTCCGCCGTCACGGGAAGATCGTGCAGTTTGGCGATGTTGATGCCGTAGAGGTAAAGGGTGTCCTTATCCTTTGCAAACCGCACCTTCTCGAAATCCAGGCCCAGGGAGGCGTTCACGGAATACTTGCCGATATACAGGACCTTCTTCCCGCCGGGATTGGTGATGCTGTCCATGAACCTTGACACTGCCCCAAAGAAGCCCTTCTGGTCCTGAATGCCGTACTGTGGATCCCCCTTGAACCTATCCAGAGGTTCTTCCTTGACGATGTATCCGCTCTTGTTGAAGGCCATAGTTTCCACCTTGGAGGTAAGTATTACATTGGCAGGCATGCCGGCGGTCTGCGACCATGTGTCCAGGCGGCTCTCCAGCTCCCTTTTCTCCTTTTCCAGCTCCGTTATGCGCTCCTTCATGGCGTTCTCTTCCTTCTCCTTCTCCACCAGTTCATGCGCCTGCCTGCTGAACTCCCGCTGAAGGAGAGCGTTGATGGGACGCATGGCCAGAAGCATGAAAAGGATTGTGATGGCGTTGGAAAGGATAACGGCAAGCCATACGGCTATCTTCCCCACCGACAGGAAGAAAACCAGGTTTACTATTATAAGGATTATGCACCCAGCCACCGCCGCATAGCTCAGGATGAGCTTTTTGCGGCCAAGGGAAGACTTGACGTTCTTATTGAGAAAAATACCCATAGTTTTACAAAAATACACATTTTTGGTTATATTTGGACAATGAAAAAAGATTATCCCCAATTAATGCCGCTAATATGAAAAACAGTATGCTTTGGATCCTGATTTCCTTAATCATAGCCAGCATCTTTGGCCTCACGTCTTGCAAGAAAAACAATCCCCGCGTGGTCATGGAGACCACTATGGGGAACATAGAACTCAAACTGTATAACGAAACGCCCCTTCACCGTGACAACTTCATTTCGCTGGTAAAGGAAAGCGCCTATGATTCCCTGCTCTTCCACAGGGTAATACGTGATTTCATGATCCAGGGCGGAGATCCGGACTCGAAGAACGCAGAGCCGGGAGCGCTTCTGGGCGAAGGAGACCTGCCCTACACCATCCCCGCAGAGTTCCGGCTAAACAAAGGCATCTTCCACCGCCGCGGAGTGCTCGCCGCCGCCCTGAAAGGTGACGTTCGTCACCCGCCCCTACACACAGGTATTTCTCTGCGACTGCACAGCTTGCCTGGAACACTGCCCTGTATGACGCTTTCGGAAACGGCATCATCTACAAGACCATAGACAATGACAAGAAGGCTGTCGAGGCGTGTGACAAGGTCTATGAGCTGAACAAGCATTACATCACCATCTCCTTCGAACTCTATTTCCAGGAGGCCGCACCCGAAGGAAAGACCGGCGCCAAGACCAAAGTCAAACAGTACGATCCCGCCAAATAATCAGTATCAGGGTAATCCTGAGATCAAGGTTGATATTGCCCCACCGTCAACTTGACATCACGCATGTCAAGAAAAAGGATTACCGAAATGGACATGCCTGGTTCCTCCTAAAAGATTCACTTTGAGATTGAATTCACCATGGTGAAAAAGTAACAGATTATTGCTACCTTTATGTTTTGAAAACACGAAAACCATGACAGACCAAGACTACCCCTGTGCCCACTGCCCCTTGAGGGCCAAGTATGACAATAACCCCAAATCCCTTGTCGGGCGCCTCTGGCGCTGGCATATCAATTTCTGCCCCGGCTGGAAGGCATATTTCACTCACCAGAGCGAAGCGGCCAAGGCCGAGCTTAGGAAAAAGTATGACTTCAAAAAGTATCAGTAGAAAAACATGATAAACGATATTCTTGAGTACAACAGGCAGTTTGTAGCTGACAAGGCTTACGAGCCTTTCATCACCGACAAGTTCCCCGCCAAGAAGCTGGCCATCCTCACGTGCATGGACACCAGGCTCACTGTCCTCCTCCAGGAAGCCCTGGGTCTTAAGAACGGCGATGCCAAAATCATCAAGAATGCCGGCGGCCTCATCCTGAGCGAGACGGATTCCGCCATCAGGTCCCTCCTCGTGGGCATATATGAACTCGGCGTGAAAGAGATCATGGTGGTCCACCACTCCACCTGCGGGGCCTGCCACATGAGCTACTCGGAGTTCAGGCCCCACATGCTTGAGCACGGCATCCCGGAGGATATCCTCTCCGAGTGGGAATCCAAGGGCGTTGCAGACTGGCTGGAGGGATTCCACGACACGGAAGGCTCGGTCCGAAAAACCGTTGCCGCCATCGTGAATCACCCCCTTGTCCCGAAGGACGTAGTGGTACGGGGCTTCATTATCGACTCCGTATCGGGAGAACTGACAGAAATCAGGTAGATGAAAAGGATTGTCGGCTGCGTTATTTCTTCTTCAGACAGGACTAATCTTATGGCACGTCGGGAATTTGGGACATGCTTTTTCGAGCAGTACGCTCAGATATCGACCAGATTCTTGAGTACGGCTATGCATACGGACTCCGCCAGGGAAAGTACATCGGCTTGAAAGAGTTCTCATATTGGTCGATGGCGCTCCCATTGAGGCGCATCCTGGAGAGCAAGGTCTCCAAGGTCGGGAACGGTTTCTACGGGCACTTCGACAAGATGGGGCTTTATGTATTCTGCCGCGAGAACCTTGACGCCCCCGACGCCGTCAAAAGACAACTTGAAACCCTCCAACACGATAGCGACAAGGGCGCCACGCCGGGCCACGAAAATGCAGGGAAACGTGGAAGGCCGAATAAGATTAATAATTTAAGACCATGCTTTTAGTCCGCTTGTTAACGACGTTAATACTTGCGTTCATGTTTCTGCCTTGTATGGCACAGTTACATGAGCATAAGCCACAGATGTCTGATATTCTGATGTATCTCACCAAGGAGCATAGCCCGTCTGACACGCTATTACTGCAGGACAATCCGTGGATGGCCTCAAATAAAACCGTCATATGGAGCCTGTCAGAGAATCGAATGGACATAGAACAGATTTCTTCCGACGCGGCTGTCCAAAACGGAGCGGGAGGGATTATTTCGGTTTCCATATCGCCGAATGATTTCTGGACGCTGGCCTCGGACGCGCCATGGCTGAAGGTTTCGACCACCTCCGGCAGGAAGGGGCGTCGCAAGTTCACTGTCACCACCTACGCTAACATGACAGACACTGTCCGGACGGGTGCAGTTTCACTATCTTCCGGGGGCTCTTCGTCCACACTGGTAATCCGGCAAAGGCCATATATCTTCTACAGGAGGGAAATGGCCGAAGCGGACATCGTCAACACCTTGAGGTTGCGGAGCGAAGGAACGGAATTCACTAGAGTGTACTCCATACTGCCAATCCCTGTATCTAATCTTTATCAAGACATCTCCAACATATCTGCAATCAAAAAAGGAAGGGAATTCATTTGTCCCGACGGGGTTAATCATTATTTGGTTACCGACATCGACGAGCGCGACATTCCCCAGACCGGTGGCGAAGCGGCCGCCGAGTATTTCCACATTAAGGTTTATGAGGTGGCTGCTAATCTGAGCCATATAAAGGACATTCCTGCCTACGACCCGGATTCGGAAGAATGCCGGCTCTATCTTGGAAAGGAGGACGGTGATTATGTGGACCCTTTCTATCCCGAAATAGCAGAGTTGGCAGACAGACTTTGGAACGATACCTCCGGCAAACTGATAGCCTATGCCAGGGCATGCTTCGACTGGACGGCTCAAAACCTTACGTACGGGAACGTCGTCCATATGGGCCTTCAGAAAATGGACTTTGTGATGAGAAACAAGATTACCGATTGCAGCAACTTCGCCTCGGTCTTCATCTCCCTTCTGCGGGCGAAGGGTATTCCTGCGAGGCATGTCTCAGTAATCTCACCTTGGTTAAAAAAAGACATCGATAGGGAGCACTCAAGGGCGGAGTTCTATATTCCTGCCTACGGCTGGATACCCGCCGATCCTACATATCAGAACGGTAATCCAAATGGTGAGCACTTCGCCTTGATTGACGGATGTTCTGTAGTAATGACCAGAGGCATCAACCTCATCCTCCGTGGGCCGGACAAGACCGACGACAAGGTCAATAGCCTGAGTTGTCGTTATTGGTATTGGTATTCTAGCGGAGGGAGAGGTGTCAAGTTCGTCCATGAGTTCTCTTTTCAGTAGAGCATTAAAATGAGCGATGAGAATGCAAAAAAAGCCGCTGTCACGCCAGGTATTCTTGGTACAGAGCCACAGGACCATAATGCCACAGTTTGGTGCTTTCTTGCTCCAAGCGTTTGTAGGTGCTGGAGGCGTAGAACTTGGTCAAAGCATCGACAAGACTTAAATGCTCGTCTTCTGCTATAAAAGCGGCTACGGCAGCCACTTTGCCCGCAATAATCAAATAAAGATTTTGCTGGGTGATTTCGGCTCTCATACGCGCACCTCCTTCACTTGTGAAAATGTCAATGTTTGCAGCGCTTTTTCTGTATGGAAAAGCATCTGGTCTATAAGCTTGTACGTTTTAAGTTCGGCAATCAGTTCTTGCTTGCTTAGAAGACCTTGTTCATAAAGCGCGAAAGCGGCATAAACGCGATCGTTGGCTACAGGTCCATAAACCAAATCGTGATTGTGCGTGAAGCCTCGTTGCGTACGGTTTGCATGCACAAAGTCCACCCAGTCTTCTCCGGGCGGGTTGTCAAATGAAAGCCTATCCAGGGCCAACGCTTTTTGTTCATCAAAAACATAGACGTTAATATACCCGATGTCTGAATTGGAAAGTTTCCTTAGAACCCATTCACGTGCTTGCTGCTCGGAAGTAGTGGTATAAAAACCGGAACCATAGTCCAACGTTCGGGTGGGAACCAAGATTCTTGGCTCTCTTACAATTTGCAAACTTCCGTGAAAGAGTATCATAAGCCCATCATTTCATCAATTTCTTCCAATAACCATGGCATACCCTGAGTGTGGAGAATATCGTAGTTTTTGACAAGGTACTGCTTCACTCCAAATTTGTCAAACATTTCTGAAGCCTCTTCTCCGCGAATCCCATGCTTGTTCTTGAAGGATTCCAGGCAGAAAGCAACAAAATATAGTATGTCTTGATCGTTCTGGCTCATACTGCAAAAATAAGCATTTTTGTCAAAACTGTGCAATCAAAAAAATGTTAACCACAAGATTTAAACAGAATCTGTCTTTTGACATAGGTGATGAGTATTTTGTGCAAAGCTAGCAAATATATGTATTCTTTTGGATTATTCGCAAGTTGAATCTATTTCATCCCCAGACTATCACTTCGCCGCG
>JAILJO010000131.1 GCA_024694675.1 Bacteroidales bacterium
GTACGTGTTCTGCCAAATGGTAGCCGGCAAGGACGCCGCCAAGCCCGGTGAGGGCAAGAACAGCTGGCTCACAGGCACCGCCGCCTGGACCTGGAAGGCCGTGAGCGAGTCCATCCTTGGCATCAAGCCCCAGTTTGACGGGCTTTTGGTGGATCCTTGCATACCTCTGCAGCACGGCACCTACCACGTCATCAGGAAGTTCCGTGACGCTGAGTACCACCTTGAAATACATTACACCGGCAAGAAGGGCGGTTACTACATCCCTTACAAGCCGGGTGTACAGAAACTCACCGTGGAGCTTTAAGGCTCTTTGCGGAAGGTAGAACACTTATTTGCGGAAGGTGTGCTTTTTTACCGCACACCTTCCGCGCTTCTAATGCATTTCACATACCTGTAATGCAATAAAAATGCGGAAGGTAGAACACAAAAAAGCATACCTTCCGCAAAAAAACGTCAAACCTTCCGCAGTTATTCAGCGGGCCTCTCGTAGCCGTCACGCTGGCAGAGGGCGCTGATGGTCTTGATGCGTGTTGCGGTGTCCGGGTGGGTGGAGAAGAGGTTGGCCACTGAGCCAAGGGCGGAAGTGCCTGCAGGGGTTTCACCGCCGGCTACTGCCTGGAGCTTTTCAAAGGCCTGGACCATAACCCAAGGGTTGCGCTTTGCTGCTACAAGGAACTCGTAGCTGAATTCATCGGCCTGGCTTTCCTGCTTCTTGGAGAAGTGGTTAGAGATGAGGGTCTGGCCTATTACGCCAAGCTGGGAATCAGTAAGGGCAGCTACTTTATCCGAGGTTGCTGCAATACCCTCAAACGCTGCGCTGGTAAGCATGCTTGTGCGCATCTGCTTATATGTGTGCTGAAGGGCCACATGGCCAATTTCGTGGGCGATGACGGAGAGCAACTGCTCGTCGTTCATAAGATCCATAATGCCTGTATATACCCTTACGGAGCCGTCTGCGCAGGCAAAGGCGTTGATCTCGTTGTTCTGGTATACCTTGTAGTTGAGAGGAATGTCTCCCACCTGGGTAAGCCTCTGGGTGAGGTTGCGGAGGCGCTTGGTGTATGCGTTGGTTTCCGGGAGCACGGGGCTCTGGGCATCCAGCTGAGTGATGTACTGCTGGACGTATGCGATAACATCCGCTTCAGGGAGCGTGAGGGCCTGGGTGGCGTACGATGCACCCTGCATAAGACGGGCTGTATTGAGGCTTCCGCAGGAAGCAAGCAGCACCACAGCTGCAACAAGTGAGAGAATGCGTTTCATCTTCTACAGAATTTTCCCAAATATACAAATATTTTCCGTATATTGTGACAAATTATAAAATGAACTTTTATGCGTGCAAGAAATCTTACCCTTCTGGTTGCTCTCCTTTTGGCGCTTCCCCTCCAAGCTGCCAAATTCATTGGAATCAAGGTACTTGATAAGGATTATATAGTCCTTCAGTTCCGTGACGGAGAAGTCCGTTACAGGGATACAGGAAAAGGCCGCAGCGCTTTCCTGGGCCATACTTTCGTTGAGGGGGACGACACCCTAAAGACTTTCCTCCCGCGTTTCAATACCACTACCAACGCCGGAGAATGGTTCATATCCTCCCAGGATGACAAACGCCACAACAAGGTCACGGCCATCTACCGCAAGTCAAAACCGATGAACACGGACCATACACTCACAAGCGAGCTGGACCACTGGGTCTTCCTCAAGCTGGAGAGTCCTATGAAACAGGGCTGTACGTATACTGTGAGCATTCCTTCCAGGAGCGGATCGGACAAGGCATCTGCAGAAATCAAGTACGATATATGGAATTCACAGTCAGAGTCCATACACGTCAACATTCTTGGTTATTCCACTCAGGAAAAGACAAAGGCGGCAGACCTTTATTACTGGCTTGGAGACGGCGGACCCAGGGACTATAAGAGTTTCGAGGGTAAAAAGGTATGGCTCTACAACGTCAAGAGCGGCGCCAAGCAGCAGGTGGGTAAGGTGAAATTCTGGAAGAATGCATCGGACTGCACAAAGGAAGCCGGATCCAAGAACCTTACTGGAAGCGACGTCTGGAACCTGGATTTCAGTACCGCTGCTCAGGGCACATACCGGCTTGTTGTGGACGGAGTTGGCTGTAGTATGGACTTCGACATTAAGCCCGATTTGTACCTGGAGCCATACAAATACAGCGTGCTCGGCTATTACTATATGCGTCTTGGAGAACCGGTTCAGAACGGTCTAACGCCACGCCAACCCATGTTCCTGCCGGAAGAGGATCCCAACGGGTTCACCGTGTACAAGACGGATCTTCATCCCTGGCACCCGGACTGGAGAAAACTCCGCGGTGATGTCTGGGATGAGCCTCATTTCAAGAATCTCCGCCAGAGCGCCTTCTGGAAGCACCGTCTTCCCGGTAATCCTGTGAACACGGAGGTCAGAGGCGGCCATTCGGACGCTATGGATTGGGACCGTCACCTTGCCCACGTGAGCAACATATACGATATGTTATTGCCCTACATCCTCTCAGGAGGCCGACTCAGTGAGGATAATCTTGGTATCAGAGAGAGTGGAAACGGCATACCGGACATCACTGACGAGGCCAGGAACGAGGTGGATTTCTTCCTCAGCATCCGTGACGGTGAGGCATATTCACAGGGCGTTACTAACCCGGACCGCAACTGGAGCGTAATGTTCCAGGCCGGATGCACTACTATGGCTGCCTGGGCCAATGCGGCCAACTGTGCAATGATAGGCTATGCCTTCCGCCTTGCCGGCAACAAAGAACTTGAGAACTATTATAAGGATGAGGCCGTAAAAGCCTTCAGCTTTGCATCCAAGCAGGAGAACCAGCAGCTTGATGATATGCAGGGAATAGGCCTTGAGGCTATGCGTGGAAGGGATTTCAAGCAGATGGCGGCCGCTTTCCTGTATAACCTTACAGGTGACACGCAGTGGGAAGACATCGCACAGGAAGAGAGCGTAATAAAGGGTGCAGAAGAAGACCGGATCCTTCTCCGCGGACGCAACGGTCATTGCCAGATATGGGGCGTTGCTGCATATCTTACCTGCCCTTGGGAGCGTCACTTCCCTGTGCTTTACAACAATATGGTAAAAGCTCTCACCAAAGAAGTCAAGGAAGACCACCTTTCTCCTTCATTTGAAAGGCCTTCAAGGCGTGCTGCAGACGATTCGCGATGGATGACCTCAGAGAACCTTCAGAGGGCAATTATGCTTCATTATTGCACCAAGGACAAGACCCTGAAGCAGCAGCTGGAAACAGCAATGTACACAGAAGCAAGCTGGTGCCTCGGCCGTAATCCCGGCAACATAGTGGAAATGACAGGCCTTGGTCAGCGTCACATCACGGACTGCTATTCCACCGGCCGCAACGACGGCCTTCCCGGCACACATCCCGGCCAAACGCCGTTCAACGGCACAGAAACCTGGTCCCAAGGTGACGGTGGCGATGCCCGCATCATCCTCCGCTACTGCTATCCTGACTGGTGGAACGGTGGCTGGCCACGCGAGGAATCCTACTTCAACCAGCGCTACTTCTGGGTAAACGGTGAGTTTACCCCGCGTGAAACAATGAGGGGCAAACTGGCGCTTGTAGCGTATCTTTATGGAATAAGGCCTTAAAACAACCCTTTGGGGACTATCCAGCCGTTATAGAGACCTTCCGGCAGTTTTGGATTATTTGGGATAACACCCGGGGTCCGGAGCTGCCGGTACTGTTTGTGTGCGGTGAGGACGGCCTTGAAGAAGCTCCATTTGCCTTTGAGGAGGTAGACCATAGCGGAGCAGCCGTCGAGGAGCATTCTCACAAGGATGCGGCGGCGTGTGCGGCAC
>JAILJO010000132.1 GCA_024694675.1 Bacteroidales bacterium
GTACGTGTTCTGCCAAATGGTAGCCGGCAAGGACGCCGCCAAGCCCGGTGAGGGCAAGAACAGCTGGCTCACAGGCACCGCCGCCTGGACCTGGAAGGCCGTGAGCGAGTCCATCCTTGGCATCAAGCCCCAGTTTGACGGATTGCTGATTGAACCCTGCATCCCTCTCCGATTCGGAACATACCGCGTACACAGAGAGTTCCGTGACGCGGTATACGACCTTGAAATAAAGTATTCCGGAAAGAAAGGCGGATTCTACATTCCGTATAAGCCCGGTGTGCAGAAACTCACCATCCTGCTCTAAGGTCTGATCCCGTAAAGATAAGCCACAAGCGCCAGTTTGCCCCTCATGGTTTCACGAGGGGTAAACTCTCCGTTTACCCAGAAGTAGCGCTGGTTGAAATAGGATTCCTGGCGAGGCCAGCCGCCGTTCCACCAGTCAGGGTAGCAGTACCGGAGGATGATGCGGGCATCGCCGCCGTCGCCCTGTGACCAGGTTTCTGTGCCGTTAAACGGGGTCTGGCCGGGGTGCGTGCCCGGAAGGCCGTCGTTGCGGCCGGTGGAATAGCAGTCAGTGATATGTCTTTGGCCAAGTCCGGTCATTTCCACAATGTTGCCGGGGTTGCGGCCAAGGCACCAGCTTGCTTCTGTATACATTGCGGTTTCCAGCTGCTGCTTCAGGGCCTTCTCTCTTGTGCAGTAATGCAGCATGATTACCCTCTGGAGGTTCTCTGAAGTTATCCAGCGGACGTCGTCAGCAGCACGCCTTGAAGGCCTTTCAAGCGAAGGGAGAAGGTGGTCTTCTTTCACTTCCTTTGTCAGGGCTTTTATCATATTGCTATATAATACAGGGAAATGACGTTCCCATGGGCAGGTAAGATATGCTGCTACGCCCCAAATCTGGCAGTGGCCGGAGCGGCCGCGGAGAAGGATACGGTCATCGTCGGCACCCTTTATCACGCTTTCCTCCTGGGCGATGTCTTCCCAACGGGTGTCACCGGTAAGGTTGTAAAGGAACGCTGCCGCCATCTGCTTGAAATCCCTTCCACGCATGGATTCAAGGCCTATTCCCTGCATGTCGTCAAGCTGCTGGTTTTCCTGTTTTGAGGCAAAGTTTAAAGCCTTGACGGCTTCATCCTTATAATAGTTTTCAAGCTCCGTGTTGCCGGCAATGTGGAAGGCATATCCTATCATTGCGCAGTTGGCGGCATTGGCCCAGGCTGCCATAGTTGTGCAGCCGGCCTGGAACATTACGCTCCAGTTCCTGTCCGGATTGGTAACGCCCTGTGAGTAGGCTTCTACGTCGCGGATACTGAGGAAGAAATCGACCTCGTTCCTGGCTTCGTCAATTAGATCAGGGATGCCGTTCCCGCTTTCTCTGATACCAAGGTTGTCCTCACTGAGGCGGCCTCCGGAGAGGATGTAGGGGAGGAGCATATCGTAGATGTTGCTTACGTGGGCAAGGTGACGGTCCCAGTCCATGGCGTCGGAGTGGCCGCCCTTTACCTCGGTGTTAACGGGGTTGCCCGGAAGACGGTGCTGCCAGAAGGCGCTCTGGCGGAGATTTTTGAAATGTGGCTCGTCCCAGACGTCGCCGCGTAGATTTCTCCATTCCGGATGCCAGGGGTGAAGGTCTGTCTTATATACCGTGAATCCGTTGGGATCCTCTTCAGGAATAAACATGGGCTGGCGGGGTGTGAGGCCATTTTGGACGGGCTCTCCAAGGCGCATATAGTAGTATCCAAGGACGCTGTACTTATAAGGTTCCAGATAAAGGTCGGGCTTTATCTCGAAATCCATGCTGCAGCCAACTCCGTCCACCACAAGGCGGTAAGTTCCCGGCGCGGCGGTATTGAAATCAATGGTCCAGACATCACTTCCGGTGAGGTTCTTGGCGCCTGCTTCCTTTGTGCATTCCGCCGCTTTCTTCCAGAACTTTACCTTACCCACCTGCTGCCTGCTGCCGTTTTTGACATTATAGAGCCATACTTTCCTGCCCTCGAAGGACTTATAGTCCCTGGGACCGCCGTCGCCAAGCCAGTAATAAAGGTCTGCAGCCTTGGTCTTCTCCTGCGTGGAATACCCCAAAACATTTACGTGGATTGCTTCTGACCGGGAACTCCAGATATCATACTTGACTTCTGCCGATACCTTGTCCGATCCGCTCCTGGAGGGAATGCTCACAGTGTACGTGCAGCCTTGCTTCATGGGACTTTCTAACTTGAGGAATATCCAGTGGTCCAGTTCGCTTGTGAGCGTGTGGTCGGTATTCATGGGCTTGGACTTCCGGTACATTGCGACTACTTTGTTATGGCGTTTGTCGTCCTGGGACGATATGAACCACTCTCCGGCTGTGGTGCCGGTGTTGAAACGGGGGAGGAAGGTCTTCAGCGTATCGTCTCCTTCCACGAAAGTGTGTCCAAGGTAGGCGCTGCGACCTTTTCCTGTATCTCTGTAACGGACCTCTCCATCGCGGAACTGAAGGACTATGTAATCCTTGTCAAGTACTTTGATATCAATGAATTTAGTTGCCTGCAGGGGGATGGACAGCAGAAGGGCCGCTAATATGGCCAGATTTCTTGCACGCATTTTTACTTCGGTTATTAAATTGCCACAATATACGAAATAATTTGTATATTTGGGAAAAATCTGAAGAAGATGAAACGCATTCTCTCACTTGTCGCAGCCACCGTGCTGCTTGCTTCCTGCGGAAGCCTCAACACTGCCCGTCTCATGCAGGGCGCGTCATACGCCACCCAGGCCCTTATGCTGCCGGAATCAGATGTTATTGCATACGTTCAGCAGTACGTCACCCAGCTTGACGCCCAGAGCCCCGTGCTCCCGGAAACCAACGCATACACAAAGCGCCTCCGCAACCTCACCCAGAGGCTTACCCAGGTGGGAGATATGCCTCTCAATTACAAGGTATATCAGAACAATGAAATCAACGCGTTTGCATGTGCAGACGGCTCCGTGAGGGTATATACCGGCATCATGGATCTCATGAACGATGAACAGCTTCTCTCCGTCATAGCCCATGAAATTGGCCACGTCGCTCTCCAGCACACATACAAGCAGATGCGCACCAGCATGCTTACAAGTGCTGCATTCGAAGGCATTGCAGCTACTTCAGACAAGGTAGCCGCACTCACTGATTCCCAGCTTGGCGTAATAGGACAGACACTTATTTCCAATCACTTCTCCAAGAAGCAGGAAAGTGAAGCAGATGAATTCAGCTATGAATTCCTTGTAGCTGCAAAACGCAACCCGTGGGTTATGGTAGAAGCATTTGAGAAACTCCAGGCAGTCGCCGGTGGCGAAACCCCTGCAGGCACTTCCGCGCTTGGCTCTGTCGCCAACCTCTTCTCCACCCACCCGGACACCGCCACCCGCATCAAAACCATCTCCAAACTCTGCGAGCGCGACGGCTTCGAAAGACCATCAAAATAGGCCTTTGGGGACTATCCAGCCGGGGTAGAGACCAGACGGCAGTTTTGGATTGGCGGGGATTTGCCCCGGGGTCCGGAGCTGCCGGTACTGTTTGTGTGCGGTGAGGACGGCCTTGAAGAAGCTCCATTTGCCTTTGAGGAGGTAGACCATAGCGGAGCAGCCGTCGAGGAGCATTCTCACAAGGATGCGGCGGCGTGTGCGGCAC
>JAILJO010000138.1 GCA_024694675.1 Bacteroidales bacterium
GTGCACGGGCCGCCGATGGCGCAGATTTCCCTGTGGATGCCAACCTTTGCAAGCTCGCTTTCCCAGTAGCCGGGGTAGGAGATGAGGGTGCCGTCCGGAAGGCCGCGGAGGCCTTTGGTGACGGACAGCACGGGTATGGACGGATCCAGTTTCTTCAGTATCTCTTCCAGGAACCATTCTACGCCGAAGGACGATACGCCGCCTATGATGAAATCCGCTCCTTCCACGGCCTTCTTCCAGTCCTTATAATAATAGTATTGTACGTTGTCCGGGAAAGGACGGCAGAATTTCTCATGCTTGTGGGTCTTGATGTAGCCGTCGATGATTTCATCGTCCAGGCAGGTGCCAACAATTCTGACTTCGTTTCCGTTTTCCGCAGCAGGGAAAGCAAGGGCGGAGCCCATCATTCCGGCTCCGATGATTGTAATTGTTCTTTTCATATACTTTGATTTATCTTGCGTGCACGTGAACGCAATTTCAGATACAAATATAATAAATAATGTGTTCACGTGCACGCATTTTTTGCTAAATTTGCAGCACTGATGAGCGAAAACTTCAAAATACCCACTGTTTTTGACATTGCACGTGAGGCCGGAGTATCTCGCGGAACCGTTGACAGGGTAATCCACAGGCGCGGCCGCTTTTCCGCAGAGACGGAGAAGCGCGTACGTGATGCCATCAAGCGCCTTGGGTATTCAGCGAACCTGAACGCCGCGAAGCTCGCGTCCCGCAAGCCGCGCCGCATTGCGTGTCTTCTGCCTTCTTTCAAGGAAGGGGAGTACTGGGATTACATTAACCGCGGACTTGTGGAGTCCGCAGGTACGCTGGGATTCAACCTTGACCTTCAGATGTTCCTGTACGACCAGACTTCGTCGGATTCCTTCAAGGAGTGCTCCAGTATGCTGCTGGATACTCCTGTGGATGGTGTTCTGCTAAATGCGGTGTTCAAGGACGAGGTCGTTGAATTCTCCCGCGAACTTGATGAAAGGGGTATTCCCTACGCCTTTATAGATAATAATGTGGAGGGCCTCGGGAATGTCCTTTACGTTGGTTTTGACGTTTACAGGGGCGGTGAACTGGCCGCGTTCCTCCTTACCATGTCCGGAAAGCCGGAAGAGATTCTTCTTGTGCGCATCCTCAGGGATAAGGATCACCGCGGAGACCCTAACCGCGTCCGCCGTCAGGGCTTCCTTGACTATATTGGCAAGAACTTCCCGGAAACCGTCGTTCACACTGTTTTCATAGATCCAAACGCCCCGGAAGGCATCACTCCAACGCTTGAAGCCTTCCTTTCGGAGCATCCCCATGTCCGTCACCTTGCCACCACCAACTCTCGCATCCACCTTGCAGCGCCTTTCCTGGCGGCACATCCTGATATTCACGCCGTGGGATTCGATGACCTGGAGAAGAATGTAAAAGCCCTTAAAGCCGGTTACGTGGATTTCCTTGTCACCCATCACATCATGGACATATCCCGCGAGTGCCTCCGCCTCTTCGCGGAGAGTCTCTCTACCGGCGAACCACCCGCCCAGCGCAACCACTATGTCCACCTTGACATCCTCCACCGCCTGAACATCGACGGTTATGAGAGATAGTAATTCCACCCGGGCGTTTTTGCCCGGGTGGAATTACTTAATTTGCTGTTATACAGCTTGTTATGTTTGCGCCTGTCAGACAGGGCTTTCGCCTGTTAGCTCAGATCTGCACGGGCCATTGCATCCTTGTAGTACTTCTGGTCCACGAAGACGTCTTCCTTGTAAGGATTGATGTGGCGCTTCTTGGCAATGCATACAATCCAGCAGATTGCTGCAATGTTGGTCACGAGTGCCAGTGCGCTGATGACAATCATCATGGTAGGATTGGCTGCTACTACGGAAGGATCCACTGTGGTTCCCACCACTGCGGCCTCACCGCCGGCGGCAGCATAGAGCTGCTCGATGGTAGCGGTACCCTGAGGATAGAGCACGGGGAGGGTTGCCCAGCTGAACCACTGCTGACCGGTCTTGAAGGTCTCCTGGAACAGAGGGAATACCTGTGCGAACATGCACCAGATTGCAAGGGTGTTTGCGCGGTTCTGGATCCAGCCGCCACGGTTCCAGCAGAGAGCTGCCACGGTGGGAGCGAGAAGCAGTGCGATACCGCAGTACCAGCTGTGGGTGGGCAGGCAGTTGTAGGTGTATGCGAAGTTCCAGATGTCGTAGACAAGGATGTAGACCCAGGTCATATCGGCCCAGATCATGTCCTTCTTGTCCTTGGAAGGATACACGTTCCACCATGCGGTCATACAGAAGATGTTGATGAGGCCGGCGACGCCGTTCATCACATTGTGCCAGCCGCCGTACTGCCATACACCTTCGGAGGTGAGCCACCACTTGTTCCATCCCATCACGGCCGATTCGAAGTCGGACACGCAGGCGATGAGGATGTTGATACCCACGATCACGAAGGGGAAGGGCTTGAACCAGTGCTTGGCGCCGATGCCCCATTTGTACTTGATCATCATGAAGCCGATACACCCTGCGGTGGCCGCATACAGCTTGGCATAGTGGAACCAGCCCTGCATATAGACGTGGGTCTGGTTCTCAAGCGCCCACTGGGCACCGTTCCGGACACCGATCCAGATGGCCAGGAAGTACACGGTGAGGGCCAGCGGAATGGCCAGGAAGGTGATGATGCCGCCCAGCTTGGTGCGACGGGCGAATTCATTGAGGAGGATGAGGCCCAGCAGGACCACGATCAGCATTCCCCATTGGGAGAGGGCATTTGCCCCATAAACTTGGAAAAACATGGTTTAGTGTTATTTAGTGGATAA
>JAILJO010000152.1 GCA_024694675.1 Bacteroidales bacterium
ACAAACTGCACTTCCTTGCCATGTTTTGCATACATTTCCTTGAGTTCAGGGACCTCTTTCCTGCAGTCCGGGCACCAGGACGCCCAGAACACAAGGACCACGGTCTTTCCGCGGAATTCGCTCAGTTTCACGGCCTTGCCTTCAAGGTCATTGAGTTTGAACTCCGGCGCTGCGGTACCGGGTTTCAACAGTTCTGCGCCGTACTGAATATCGGGGTCCTCCTCCAGCGTCTGGGCCGCAAGTGAAAAGCATGCAAAGAGTGCAGCGGCAATGAGTGTAAAGTGCTTGATCATATTTATCTTCTTTCGTTTCCCTGAATGTCGTAGAAATAGATGCGGCCGTTACGTGAGCAGCGGAAGAGACCGTTGTCCATGAGGTCTATGATGTCTCCCCAGAGGCCGGAAATGCGGTCTCCTGAAGGGTCTGAAACGTAATAGCGGCCGTTTATGCTGTAAAGATAGCAGCCGTTCCACAGGAGCTCTATGTACTCGCGGGACCAGACGCCAAGGGTGTCTCCGTCAGGCTTGTACACGCGCCATATGTCGTTTACACGTACACAGTAGCATCCGTTCCACCAGTAGAGAATCTCATGACCCCAGATAGAGGTGGTGACTCCCTCATAGTCATAGATGCGCCAATTGCCGTTACGGTTCACTTTGTAGCTGCCGTTGGAGAGGAGGCTTATCTCATCGCCCCATAACACGCTGTCGTTGTGACGGTCATAGATATACACGCGGCCGTTGATAAGGCGCACGTGATTGCCGTTCCACAGCATCTGCCAGTCTTCCAGGCAGCGGATTTCCTCCTGGTTCCTACCTTGACCGGGGCCGTGAGGACCATACTGGCCGGGACCGTGGGGACCAAGCTGACCGGGACCGCCAGGCTGAGGAGGCCTCTGCATTTGGTTTCCAGGCTGCGTAGGACGGTTTCCGTGCTGCTGCGGAGGCCTGTTGTTCTGCTGAACATGAAACATGTCTCCGTACTGTGCATATGATGTGACCGTTGCCAAAGCAAGGGCTAGTATGAGCACTATCTTCTTCATAACTATTCTTTTCCCTTTCTTTTGAACAATTATCAAGCCACAAAATACATAAAAAAGTAATCACCTCCAAATGTCATCATCACGCGCCACGTTCAGCCGCCACATCGTACCCCCGCATGACATGCCAATCACCCGAATCCACGTTTTTGCATGTTTACGTGACCTAGGGTGCTGTGTTGGACAGCCATCCTTGTTTTTGGCGTGTTTTTGAGGACGAGGTGGTCAATTTGGTGGGGTCGTCCTTGTTTTAGCCATGTTTTTGAGGACGGAAAACCGTTTTGGCTTGTCCGTCCGAGTTTTGGGCGTTTTTTCTGGACGGGGGTGGCGTACGTCACCTCGAAGTGGGGGGACCTGCGTCACTATACGGCCTGTAGTGGCGATTCCTGGCGTACGTCACCCGCATGAAAGGTGGCGTACGTCACCTGGTACAAGGGGGACCTGCGTCACCTCACACAAAGGGGGGACCTTGCGTCACGGTTGGAGAAAAATGATTATCTTTGGGCATTATGGCAGATAATTATCTTGAAAAACGGGAAGAGGCCGTGAGGGAAAGGCGGCCTGTGGTGAAGCGGGTTAACGCTTCTCTGGATACGCTACTCAAGCGGAACCGCAGTTACAGGGGGTATGACCAGTCTCGAAAGGTGACAATGGAGGATCTCAGGAAGATCGTATCCGTTACTACACTTGTGGGCTCCGGGAAGAACCTTCAGCGGCTTCGCTACCGGCTTGTGACCGGCGAGGAGGCTGGCAAGGTGCTTCCAAACATTGTCCTGGGCGCTGCTCTCCCAGAGGAGCATCTTCCCAAGCCCGGGACGGAACCGGAGGCTTTCATTGTTGCCTGCTGCAACGGAGAGGAGAACAAGGTGGTGGACATAGACCTTGGCATCGCCGCCCAGAGCATGCTCCTGAAAGCCACTGAAATGGGCCTCGGCGGCATCTTCATCCTCAATTTCAAGGCCGATGCCATCCGGGAAGCCCTGAGCCTCCCGTCCAAACCCATTGCGGTCATTGCCATCGGCAAAGGTGCGGAGAACATCTACTTAATACCAGTTCACGCCGGCGCTTCCCTTGATTACTACAGGAAGGACGGCGTGCACTTTGTCCCAAAACTCTCTTTGGAAGATATTCTGATTAATCCTTAGAGAAGAATTTCCAGTGGAATAGGATAAGATAGATTGCGCCGACGGTGACACAACTGTCTGCAAAGTTGAAGACAGGCTCGAAGAAGATGCGTCCGCCAAGGCCGGGCATCCAGTCCGGCCATGTCCAGAGCGGGAAGTAGAACATATCTACCACCTTGCCCTGCATGAACGGGGCGTAATGGCCAAAGGTGGCCACGGCGTTTACCGTGGACTCACTGAAAATGAGTCCGTAGCACAGGCAGTCCACAATGTTGCCGAAGGCGCCGGCGGTAATGAGGGTAAGGCCCACAAGAACTCCTGTGGGGACGGGAGATTCCTCGGCTCCGCTCGGAATGACAGAACGTTTCACCAGCTTGGAAATCCACCAGCAGAGCACGCAGAACAGAATAATTCTGAACGCCGTAAGAAGGTACTTCCCTATTACTCCGCCGAAGGACATCCCGAACGCCATGCCCTTGTTCTCCACAAACACCAGCTGGAACCAGTTTCCCAGCACAGGGATGCTCTCGCCAAGGGTCATGTTGGTCTTGACCAGGACTTTTATGACCTGGTCTATGACCACAAGGAGGACTCCAAGGAAGACTAATGACTTACCCTTCTTCATGAGATTTCTCGACTTCGCTCGAAATGACAGATGCTGTTACTTGCGTCCTGTCTTTTCAAGGATGGCCTTGCCTTCCACGGTGGTGGTGGCGTGGGGGACAAGACGGAGGCGCTCCTTGGGGATGAGCTTGCCGGTGACGCGGCAGATGCCATAGGTCTTGTTCTCTATGCGGACAAGGGCTGCTTCCAGGTTCTGGATGAACTTGTACTGCCTCTGGGCCAGGGCACCGGCCTCTTCCTTGGAAAGCTGGAAGGCGCCGTCGTCCTCTACGGTCTTGAAGGTGGGGGCAGTGTCAAGGATATCGTTCCCGCCTGCATGGGTTACAACATCACGAAGGGTGGCGTACTCTGCGCGAGCCTTCTCGAGCATGTCGTTGATGATGGTGCGGAATTCTTCCAGCTCCTCATCAGAGTAACGTGTTTTGATGTTCTCTTCCATATTCTGTCTATCTTTTAACTGTTATCTTGATTGTATTGTTGTCTGTCCATTCAACCTCTGCGGCATCTGCGGGAGCGTCCGCCAAAGGACGCACCTCAAGCGACAGCGAGAGTGTCTGTGCCTTGATATACTGGCCGTAGCGTTCCACAACCTCCTCCACAGGGGCGTAGATAACGGTGTCTATGCGGTCCGTTACCTCGAATCCGCTGGCTTTGCGGAGGTTCTGGATACGGTTCACAAGTTCCCTGGCAAGGCCTTCCAGCCTGAGCTCCGGAGTAACTTCGATGTCAAGCGCCACGGTAAGGGAGCCTTCCGATGCCACCTGCCATCCTTCCACGTCTTCTGACGATATTGCATAGTCTCCGGGATTCAGCACCACGTCACCGCCGGGAAGGGCAAGGGTGTATACCTGCTGGGCGGCTTCAGCCTTCTGGATGTCTGCGATGACACCCTGTCCGAGGCCTGCAAAGCCGGCGGCGATTTCCTTCATGCGGGCGCCGTAGGTCTTTCCAAGCACCTTGAAATTGGGCTTTATCCTGAGAGTCATGATGCCCGATGTGTCCTCGATGAACTGCATTTCCTTCACGTTCACCTCCCCAAGGATAATTGCCGATACGCTCTCCAGCTGCCTCCTCACCTTTTCCGATATGACCGGAATCATGACCTTCAGCAGCGGCTGGCGGACCGGAATGTTCACCTTCTTGCGGATACCCAGGATAAGGGACGTTGCCTGCTGTGCAAGGGACATCCTCTCCTCAAGGTCCTTGTCGATGAGTTTTTCATCGGCCACCGGCATGAGCTGGAAGTGGACGGATTCGGTTGAGCCGGTAAGATCCTGCCAGAGCTGGTCCATGTAGAACGGGGCGATGGGGGCGGAAAGGACGGCGACGTCCACAAGCACCTTGTAGAGGGTGCTGTAGGCGGCTTTCTTATCTTCCGTCATCTCCCCTGCCCAATAGCGGGGACGTCCAAGGCGGACGTACCAGTTGGAGACATCGTCACACACGAAGGTCTCCAGGATGCGGCCTGCGGTCTTTACGTCGTAGTCCTCATACGCTGCACGGACGTCACGGATGACGCTGTTCAGCTTGGAAAGGATCCAGCGGTCCGTTTCCGTGAGGGCGCCCTGCCCTGCCGACGGCTGCCAGCCGTCGATATTGGCATAGCGGGCAAAGAAGGCATATGTGTTGTACAGGGTGCCGAAGAACTTCCTGCGGACGTCGGAGACGCCGCTTTCGTCGAACTTGAGGTTGTCCCAGGGCTCTGCGTTTGTGAGCATGTACCAGCGGAGGGCGTCGGCACCGTAGTCGTCAAGGGCTTTGAACGGGTCCACGGCGTTGCCAAGGCGCTTTGACATCTTGTTACCGTTCTTGTCCAGGACAAGACCGTTGGAGATGACGCGCTTGAAAGCGGGAGTTCCGCTTACCATGGTATGTATTGCATGGAGTGTGTAGAACCATCCACGTGTCTGGTCTACGCCTTCTGCGATAAAGTCTGCGGTGGCGCCGAACTTGCCGCCGTCCAGGCCGCGGAGGCCTTCCTGGGCATACGGCATTGCGCCGGAATCGAACCACACGTCGATGAGGTCGCTCTCACGGACCATCTTGCGGCCGGAGTCGCTCACCAGGAACATGCTGTCCACGTAAGGACGATGGAGATCTATCTTGTTGTAGTTATCAAGACTCATGTCCGCGGGGTCAAAGCCCTTGTCACGAAGCGGGTTGGAGGCCATGATGCCTGCAGCAACGGCCTTGTCAAGCTCTGCATAGAGCTCTGCCACTGTGCCGATGCACTTTTCTTCCTTGCCGTCTTCCGTGCGCCAGATGGGCAGCGGAGTGCCCCAGTAGCGGCTGCGGCTCAGGTTCCAGTCCTGGATGTTCTCCAGCCAGACGCCAAAGCGGCCGGTGCCGGTGGAAGCGGGCTTCCACATGATCTGCTTGTTCAGCTCTACCATCTGGTCCTTCACCGCCGATGCCTTGATGAACCAGCTGTCCAGCGGATAATACAGGACAGGAAGGTCCGTGCGCCAGCTGTGAGGATAGTTGTGGACGTGCTTCTGGATCTTGAATGCGCGGCCATCGGCCTTCATCATGACGCAGAGGTCAATGTCCAGGGTGCCCTCTTCCTCAACTTTCTCAAAGTACAGCTTGTAGCCGGCCTTGACATACCTGCCGGAATACTCCGCATATGAAGGGTCAACTGTTGCGGCATAGGCGGGATCCATGTCTTCCAGGCGCATGAAGCGGCCCTGGCGGTCCACCTGGGCCTGGCGGTTGCCGTCCTTGTCCACGGGCATGATTTCACCGATTCCGGCGGCTGCGGCTACACGCTTATCGTCCGCACCGAAAGTAGGGGCGAT
The DNA here is from genome assembly GCA_024694675.1 of Bacteroidales bacterium. Classification (GTDB taxonomy): domain Bacteria; phylum Bacteroidota; class Bacteroidia; order Bacteroidales; family UBA932; genus Cryptobacteroides. The sequence continues at coordinate 5,586 of JAILJO010000152.1, forward strand.
ATGGACGATGCCGGTACCGTCGCTGGTGGTCACATAGTCTCCGGTGATGACGCGGAAGGCATCTCCGTTGGGCTTGAACCAGGGAATGAGCTGATGGTAGCGGATGCCTGCGAGGTCTTTTCCCTTGAACACGCCTTCAAGTACCTTGAACGGTACCTTGGGGCCGAACCAGGCGTCCAGAAGGTCCTTTGCCAGCACGTACACGGCGGGTGCGCCGGTGTACGGATTGGTGGAAAGAACCCTGATGTATTCAATCTCAGGACCTACGCAGAGGGCGGTGTTTGAAGGCAGCGTCCAGGGCGTGGTGGTCCAGGCCAGGAAGTACACGGGAACGGGCTCCGTGCCATAAAGGGGCTGGGAGGCGCCGTCCTTGATGACCTCGAACTGTACGGTGACGGTGGTGTCAGACACATCTTTGTAGCAGCCGGGCTGGTTGAGCTCATGGGAGCTGAGGCCGGTGCCGTCCGTAGGTGAATACGGCTGGATGGTGTAACCCTTATAGAGGAGACCCTTGTTGTAAATCTTCTTGAGAAGGTACCAGAGGGTTTCGATGTAGCGGTTGTCGTAGGTGATGTAGGGGTCTTTCAGGTCCACCCAGTAGCCCACGCGTTCAGTCATGGTTTCCCACTCTGCGGTGTATTTCATGACCTCCTTGCGGCAGGTGGCGTTATACTCCTCCACGCTCACTTTTGTGCCGATGTCCGCCTTGGTGATACCAAGCTTTTTCTCCACGCCAAGCTCTACGGGAAGGCCGTGGGTGTCCCAACCGGCGCGGCGGCGGACCTGGTAACCAGTCTGGGTTTTGTATCGGCAAATGGCATCCTTGATGGAACGGGCCATGACGTGGTGAATGCCGGGCATGCCGTTGGCGGAAGGCGGGCCTTCGAAGAAAATGAACTCAGGAGCGCCCTCGCGGAGAGCTACCGACTTCTCGAAAGCACCTGTCTTTTTCCACCTCTCCAGCACGGTTTTGCCGGTTTCAACAAGGTCCAGGCCGTTATATTCTTTGAATGTCATATTTTTTGGCTAATTTTGCATCTAAATTTAAGACTACAAAGATAAGAAATATAACTGGTATCGCCAAATGAATACACTGGACATCATACTGCTTCTGCTGTTTATTCCGGGCGTCATCCGCGGGCTCGCAAAAGGGCTTATGGAACAGGCTGTTTCGCTGGCTGGAATTGCACTTGGAGCATGGCTCGCGTACAAGTATTATACTGAAGTAGGAGCATGGCTGGGAGGGTTCTGGCAGCTTTCTGAAACCGTCCTCAACATATTGGGTTTCGCCATCATCCTTCTTCTTGCCTTCGCCATTGTGATGCTGGTTGCAAAACTTATCACTAAGATTATTGAGATGGCCTCTCTGGGCTGGATAAACAGGGTGCTGGGACTGGTCCTTTCGCTCTTTGTAACAGCCCTCACAATGGGTCTTCTCATCATGGTATTCGAAGCCCTGAACGTACAGTTCGGCTTTGTAACTGACAGCAAACTTCTGGAAGAATCCGTCGTGTATCCGCTACTGAAGGATTTCGCACAGACGGTGCTTCCTTTCCTTAAACAGATAATCACTCCCGCCGCAGAAGCAATAGAGAATGCTGCGGAAGCCGTAACGGCAATGGTATAATGGCAAAGATCCT
>JAILJO010000038.1 GCA_024694675.1 Bacteroidales bacterium
ACTCACCCTTTCGCCGGTCGCCGGCAGAGTATTGCTACTCCCCGCTGCCCCTCGACTTGCATGTGTTAAGCCTGCCGCTAGCGTTCATCCTGAGCCAGGATCAAACTCTTCATTGTATATTTTATAATGCTTAGCTTGTCCTTGACACTGTTTCTGTAAAAGAAACTGACGCTCGTTTAAAATTGAAATTGTTGTTACAACTTCCGGTACTTGCTTGTACTTTCCTTTCAGTCTTTTCAAAGATCTTTTTGTTGCCCCGGCGTTTCCGTCAAGGGCGTAAAAATTCCCGCTGTTTTTTCAAGCGGGACTGCAAATGTACGAACATTTTTTGAACTCACAAATTTTTTTTCACTTTTTTTCGCCTTTTGCTTTTTACCTATATTATTATTAACTTTGATGATTGTAACGCTAAGATTAGATATGAACCCAAACGAATTTGATGTGATTATAATAGGCGGCGGGATAACCGGCGCAGGGACGCAGAGAGACTGCGCCATGCGCGGGTTAAGGACGCTGCTTATTGAGAAATCAGACATAGCTACCGGAGCTACCGGCCGTAACCACGGGCTGTTGCACTCAGGAGCCCGTTATGCCGTGAACGATCCGGAGAGCGCACGCGAGTGCATCTGCGAAAACATGATACTACGCCGGATTGCCGCGCACTGCGTGGATGAGACGGACGGCCTGTTCATCACCCTTCCGGAAGACGACCTCGCCTACCAGGCAACCTTCGTGGAGTCCTGCCGCGCCGCGGAAATCAGGGCCGATATTATCGACCCGGAAGAAGCCAGGAGGCTGGAGCCGTCGGTGAATCCGGACCTGATTGGTGCTGTACGCGTTCCGGACGGCAGTGTGGATCCTTTCCGTCTGTGCGCCGCGAACATGCTGGACGCCAAACTCAAGGGCGGCCAGGTGCGCCTTTACACGGAGGTTACTGGGTTCATCCGCGAAGGAGACACCATCAAAGGCGTACACACACACAATATCGTGACCGGTGAAACGGCGGACTACTACGCCCCCGTCACCGTCAACGCCGCAGGCATCTGGGGCCACAAGATAGCGGAAATGGCCGGCGTGAACGTAGGAATGTTCCCCTCCAAGGGCGCCCTTCTGGTGTTCGCGCACAGGGTCAACAACGTTGTTATAAACCGTTGCCGCAAGCCCGCTAATGCCGATATCCTTGTCCCTGGAGACACCGTCTGCATCATTGGAACCACATCGGACCGCATTCCCTTCGAGGACTGCGACGACGTAGCCGTCACCCCGGACGAGGTCAACCTCCTCATCTCCGAAGGCGCAAAACTGGCCCCGTCCCTCTCCAGCACCCGTATACTGAGGGCCTATGCCGGCGTCCGTCCCCTCGTGAGTGCCGATAATGACCCCTCCGGCCGCAACATCTCCCGCGGCATCGTCACCCTGGACCACGAAACCCGCGACGGAATCAAGGGCTTTGTGACCATCACGGGCGGAAAGCTCATGACCTACCGCCTCATGGCAGAGCAGGTCACGGACCTTGTCTGCAAGAAGCTGGGAGTGGACAAAAAGTGCGAAACCGCCATCACTCCCCTGCCCGGCTCCGAGGAAAAATCGTACAAGGACGTCGCCCGTCAGATTTGGGAGACTCCGTCAATAGTCCAGAAGGCAGCTGCCGCCCGCATGGGTACCCGCGCCGCCAGATTCAAGCAAAACGACCGCTATGACGATTCCCTCATCTGCGAATGCGAAGAGGTTTCCGTGGGCGAAATCAATGCTGCGATTGAAAAACTGGACGTAAGTACCCTCACGGACCTTCGCCGCCGCACCAGGATAGGCATGGGTCCATGCCAGGGAGAGTTCTGCGCCTGCCGCGCCGCCGGCCTTCTTGCAAAGGCCCGCGGCTGCGTGGACAAGGAAAGGGAAGACCTTGGCAACTTCCTCCAGGAACGCTGGAAGGGGAATTTCCCCATTGGCTGGGGAGACACCCTTCGCGAAGCAGAATATACTCAGTGGGTCTATAAACACGTGCTTGGCCTATGAAACATGATACCGTCATTATAGGCGGCGGCCTCACTGGCCTGCTTGCCGGAATAAGCCTCCAGAAAGCCGGACAGTCTACAATCATAGTCAGTTCCGGTCAGAATGCACTCCATTTCTTCTCCGGAGCATTCGAATCCATAAGCGAACTTCCTCCCCGCGTTGCAGACACCTTCTCGGAGGCGGGCGTACGCGTTCATTATAAAGAAGGTGTAAGCCTCCTGCCCATGGGTAACTTCCGCAAGAGTTTCCTTTCCCTGGAAGACCTGGAGATATTCCCTGAAGCCAAGTTCGCCAACAGGGCGCTGGTAGTCAACTTCATGGGTTATCACGATTTCTTCTCCTCCTTCATCGCAGAGGGCCTGGAGAAGGCCGGGATAGAGACTCGCATACGTTTTATCCGCCTTCCTGAAATGGAGCACCTGCGCCAGAGCCCCAGCGAAATGCGCTCTGTCCAGATTGCCCGCACCATGGACCGCATCTGGGAAAAGGTGGTTCAGGAAATCAAGGCGCTCATAAAGGACGAGGACGCCGTAATCCTGCCCCAGGTATTCGGCCTGCAGGACACCACGGTTCCCGGGCGCATCCGCGAAGCCATCCCCGCAAAGGTGGTCTTCGCCGGCACCCTGCCTCCTTCCGTACCCGGCGTCAGGACCATCATCCAGCTGCGCCGCCGCTATGAAGTGCTTGGCGGAACATACCTCATGGGAGACCAGGTTATCCAGGCCCACGCCCACGGAAACACAGTCCACAGCGTGGCCACCAAGAATCTGGAAAGCCACTACCTGGAAGGAAAGAATTTCATCCTGGCAAGCGGCGGATTCTTTTCCAAAGGCCTCGCCTCAACGCCAACACGCATCTACGAGCCCATTTTCGGTCTTGACATAGACTTCCCGGAGGACCGCAACTCATGGTACAATCCGGACTTCGCCGGACGCCAGCCGTACATGGAGTTTGGCGTAAAGGTGGATGAGAATCTTCACCCCTTCTCCGACGGGGTTCCGTTCGCCAACCTGTACGCTGCAGGCGGCATCCTTGGCTATTCTTCACCGGGCCTGGGCTATGCCGGCGGAATGGCAATTAACAGCGCGTTCAAAGTAGTAGACCAGATACTTAAAGACAACAAAGCATGAACCTACAGGAATATACCAGCAGCGCTTATAATTTCGAGGAATGCACCAAGTGCACCGTGTGCACGGCATACTGCCCCGTAGTTGGAGTGAATCCCCTGTATCCCGGTCCCAAGCAGGCCGGACCTGACGGTGAGCGCCTCCGTCTTAAGGATCCCTACTTCTTCAACTATGCCCTCAAATACTGCATGAACTGCAAGAGGTGCGAAGTTGCATGCCCTTCAGGAGTGAACGTGGCAGACCTTATCCAGGCCGCCCGCATCAAATACGAGAAAGGAAATCCCAAGCTCCGCGACGTCATTCTTGCAAACACGGACTTCATGGGCAGCCTTGCCCGCCCGTTCGCTCCAATCGTGAACGGCGTTACCGGCATGGGCGTCACCAAGAGCGTCCTTGACGCCACCATGAAGATAGACCGCCACAGGACCTTCCCCAAATACAGCTCCAGCAGCTTCGAGGGCTGGCTCAAGCGCCACCGCAAAGAGCAGGCGGAGTTCCCGGAGCAGGTTGCCTACTACCATGGCTGCTATGTCAACTACAACTATCCGCAGCTTGGTAAAGACCTTGTGAAGGTGCTCAACGCCCTTGGAGTTGGCGTACAGCTCCTGGACGGCGAGAAGTGCTGCGGCGTTGCCATGATCTCCAACCGCCTCATCAAGCAGGCAACCAAAAACGCCACTCACAACGTGGACGTGCTCAAGAAGGCGGTGGACGCCGGGCTGAAGGTGGTCACTACGTCATCGTCCTGTACCTTTACAATAAGGGACGAGTATCCTCACCTTCTGGGCGTGGACAATTCCGCCGTGAGGGATTCCCTGCTCCTTGCAACCAGATTCATTTTCGAGAAGCTGGAGAAAGGCGCCACGCTGGAGTTCAAGCCGGATTTCCACATGAAGATTGCATACCACGTTCCCTGCCATCTTGAGAAACTTGGCTGGGGCGTCTTCTCTGAGAAACTCATGAGGATGATCCCTGGGGTTGATTTCACTCTCCTTGACTCCTGCTGCTGCGGCATTGCAGGCACGTACGGCTTCAAGAAAGAGAACTACGAGTACTCACAGGCCATCGGCGCTCCCCTTTTCGACCAGATCAAGACCGTGAATCCAGACGTCGTAGCCTGCGACTGCGAAACCTGCAAGTGGCAGATTGAGATGTCCACAGGGTATCAGGTCCTCAATCCTATTTCCATACTGGCACAAGCACTTAAATAAATCAGCATAATCATGTCACGTTATCTAGATCCTCCTAAACCAAAACCGCAGATTGCGTCAGAAAAAGTTGATGCCGAATACAAAGCCATGAGGCTCAAGGTATTCCTTGGAGCCTTCCTGGGGTATGCAGCTTACTATCTGGTACGCAAAAACCTTTCCCTTGCCGCTCCGGACATGATTGCAGACGGCATCCTGGATGCCGGAAAGGTTGGACTTGCAATGTCTGCCGTGTCCATTGCCTACGCGTTCAGCAAATTCGTGATGGGCAGTGTCTCGGACCGTTCAGACGCCCGTAAGTTCCTCTGCATCGGCCTTATCCTGTCGGCTATAACTATGATGTCCGTGGGCATTATTCCATTCGGAACCAACACGGCGGTCAATACCACTATAATCTTCATCCTGATGCTTATAGTGGGCTGGCTAAGCGGCTTTGGCTGGCCTCCTTGCGGGCGTATCATGGCCCACTGGTTCAGCCAGAACGAGCGCAGCTTCAAGATGAGTATCTGGAACGTCTCCCACACCATAGGCAGTTTCTCCCTTGGATTCCTTGCCATAGCCGGTGTTTCCCTCGCAGCAGATCTTGGCGTGGTCCAGACATGGAAGGGCAACTTCGTATTCCCTGCAGCTATAGCTATTGTGATAGCGCTGTTCTGCTGGTGGGCAATCCGCGACACGCCTGAATCCTGCGGCCTTCCCGCCGTTGCAGACTGGCGTAACGACCACACCGGCCTCAAATCCAAAGGCCAGGTGGGAGAAAAACTCCCCTTCAAAACTCTGTTCGTGGATTACGTTCTCAAGAACAAGCTCCTCTGGGTGGTCGCTATCTCTAATGTAGCAGTCTACATGGTCAGGTACGGCATCGGAGACTGGGCACCTACATACCTGCAGGCCAAAGGAATCATGACGGCCGCAGAGAGTAAGGTAGCATTTTCCGTTCACAATATTGTAGGCGCTGTGGGAACCATAGCATGCGGCTGGGCCACATCCAAGTTCTTCAAAGGACGTTGCGCTCCCATGAACGTAATTTGCATGCTGCTCTGTGCAGTTGGCGTTATCCTTTACTGGATAGTTGGTTCCGGCACAATCAGCGTAAATCCCCAGATGCAGAAGGTTCTGGTTTATGTAGCCCTCTGTCTCATAGGTTTCTTCATTTACGGACCTGTCGCCCTTACCGGAGTACAGGCTCTAAACCTTGTGCCTAAGAATGCAGCAGGAACAGCAGCCGGATTCGTGGGGCTGTTCGGTTATCTTGTTGGAGATGCAGTCTGCTCCAAGATAGTCGTGGGTGGCATAGCCAACAGTGCCTCCTGGGATGCCGCAATGCTTTCAGTGGCGGTTGGAGCCCTCATCGGAGTTGGCCTCTGCGCTGTCCTGATACCAAGTGAAAAGAAGCTCGCAGCCAGATGAACTTAGTTATTATCCCCACATACAACGAGAAAGAGAACATCTCCGACATCCTCATCTACGTGATGCAGCTGGAGGGACAGTTCCACGTCCTTGTCATTGACGATGCCTCCCCGGACGGCACGGCCGCACTGGTGAAAAACCTGCAGCTCTGCTACCCGGACAGGATCCACCTGCTGGAGCGCTCCGGCAAGCTGGGGCTTGGTACTGCATACCTCACGGGCTTCAAATGGGCCCTGGAGAACGGCTACGACTATATCTTTGAGATGGATGCTGACTTCTCCCACAATCCTGACGACCTTATCCGTCTCTGGAAAGCCTGCTCGGAAGACGGCGCAGACCTTTCCGTGGGCTCCCGCTACTGCAGCGGCATCAGCGTTGTGGACTGGCCAATAGGACGAATCGCGATGTCCTACGGAGCGTCGTTGTATGTAAGATTTGTACTGGGAATGAAGGTTTTCGACACCACGGCAGGCTTTGTCTGCTACTCCCGAAAGGTGCTTGAAACGCTTGACCTGGACGCCGTGAAGATGAAAGGCTACGGCTTCCAGATAGAGATGAAATACAGCGCCTGGAAGCTTGGATTCAAAGTAAAAGAAGTGCCCATCGTCTTTACCAACAGACAGAAGGGCACGTCCAAGATGAGCAGCGGTATCTTCGGCGAGGCTTTCTGGGGAGTGATAAACCTCAGGTTCAGAAAGATCAGGCCAAAAGCCTGAGTCCTATCCTACCACGGTCCGGGTCAACTGAAATGACCCGGACTTTTATTTGCTGCCTGAGCTTAAGCACCTGCGACGGCACGGCCATACCCTTCACGCCCATGTTGGAGGCATGTATGAGGCCGTTTTCATGAAGGCCGATATCGACGAACGCCCCGAAAGCCGTCAGATTGGTGACGATTCCCGGAAGTTCCATGCCTTCCCGGAGGTCTTCGATGTCACGGATGTCATCGGCAAAAGCAAATTCGTGGGCCTCTTCGCGGGGGTCAAGACCGGGCTTGCGGAGCTCTTTCAGGATATCGTTCACAGTGGGAAGGCCGAACTCCCCTTCCACGTACTTCGCCGGATCTATGCCGGAGCAGAGCTTTTCATTTCCAACCAGCTGACCTGTGGAGACCTTGAGGTCGCGGGCCATCTTTTCCACTATGTGATACGCCTCCGGATGCACTGCGGAGTTGTCCAGAGGGTTTGCAGAGCCTACGACACGGAGGAAGCCCGCACACTGCTGGAAGGCCTTGGCTCCAAGGCGGGGGACCTTCTTCAGGGCTTCGCGGCTGCGAAACGCGCCGTTGGCCTTACGGTACTCCACGATGGCTTTTGCAAGGGCCGGGCCTATGCCGGAGACATACTGCAGAAGGTACTCGCTGGCGGTATTGAGGTTCACGCCAACGCTGTTTACGCAGCTTTCCACGGTGTTGTCCAGCTTTTCCTTAAGGAGTTTCTGGTCCACATCGTGCTGATACTGGCCAACACCAAGGGACTTGGGGTCAATCTTCACCAGCTCTGCCAGAGGGTCCATAAGGCGCCTGCCTATTGAGACCGCTCCCCTCACGGTAACGTCTTCCAGCGGGAACTCTTCGCGGCCCGCTTCGGAGGCGGAATACACGGAGGCACCGTCCTCGCTCACGGAATAAATCTTCACGCTGTCCGGAAGGCCCACCTTGCGGATAAATTCTTCTGTCTCGCGCCCTGCCGTGCCGCTGCCTATGGCTATTACCTCAGTTTTATACTTTTCTACCAGGTCTGAGACCTTTGTTATGGCATCTATCTTCTTTGCCACCGGAGGGTGCGGGAAAATGACGCAGTGCTCAAGGAGATTGCCCTCTGAGTCCAGGCAAACCACCTTGCAGCCGGTACGGAAACCGGGGTCGATGGCCATTACCCTCTTCTGCCCCACGGGCGGGGCCAGTAGCAGCTGGCGGAGGTTTTCGCCGAATACGCCGATGGACTCCACATCGGCCTTTTCCTTGGCTTCGCGGAGGACTTCGCCGGTAATTGAGGGTTCCAGGAGACGCTTGAAACCATCGTCAACGGCTTCCTTTATCTGGTTGCCGTTTTCGCGGAATGGATAGCCGTGAACCTGACACCAGTCGTAGTAAATCTTCTTGCCCATTTTCTCCGCATCGGTGTCAAGGTCCACGCGGAGGAAGCCCTCGTCCCTGGCACGGAGCATGGCAAGAAGGTTATGGGCGGGAATCTTTGCGACCGGCTGGCTGAAAGAGAAATAGCTGCGGTATTTCTGCGCCGCGGGGTCCTCTTCTCCAGCCTTTGTAACCTTGGACTGCACTCGCCTCTGGCGGAACAGGCAGCGGAGCGTTTCACGCACGCTTGCAGTCTCGCTCAGACGCTCTGCAATTATGTCCCTGGCACCCTGAAGCGCGTCTTCAGCATCCTTTACCTCTCCTTTCACATACTTAGCCGCCTCCGTCTCCGGGTTGGAGACCTTTCCGCCTTCAAGTGCGTTTGCAAGGGGTTCAAGCCCCTTAGCCACAGCAACGGTGGCGCGGGTCTTGCGCTTGGGACGATATGGAAGATACAGGTCTTCAAGCTCGCTGGAAGACAATGTATCCTCAATCTTGGTCTTGAGTTCTTTGGTAAGTTTCCCCTGCTCCTCAATGGTTCCAAGGATGGTTTCCTTGCGTTTTTCCATCTCCGCAAAGGCATCGGCCCAATGCTTGACCTCCGCGACGGCCACATCGTCCAAATCCCCCGTCCTCTCCTTACGGTAACGGCTGATGAACGGAATAGTACATCCGTCATCCAGCAATTCCACACAGTTCTCCACCTGCCAGGCCTTCACCTTCAGCAGTTTTGCAATATGATTTACGTAAATTGATTTCATCAGTCTTGTGACAGGTCTTTAAGGGAATCGCGGTAGGCGGAGAAGATTTTGGACCTGGAGAGGAAGCCAAGGTAGGTGTGATCTTCCTCGATGACGGGGAGGTTCCAGGCGCCGGTCTTTTCGAATTTACACATCACGCTGTCCATTGTTTCACCGGCATAGATGTATTCCGGAGCGCCCTGCATGTAATTGTAGACGTGGCGCTCCTCATATAACTCCTGATGGAACATATCCTTGCGGATTGCGGCGAGGGATACGGAGCCAAGGAAGCGTCCCTTGGCGTCCAGGACCGGGAACAGGGAACGCTCCGAGCGGGATACAACGTCGACGAGGGCTCCAAGGGTATCGTCCTGACGTACGGGAACGAAGTCCTTTTCCAGAAGGGTATCCGTCTTCAGAAGCGTGAGCACTGCCTGGTCAGAGTCGTGAGTGAGCAGTTCTCCGGAGGCGGCAATTCGCTTTGTGTAGATGGAGTATTTTTCAAACAGGCGGGTAATGCCGTATGCTATTGCAGAGGTGAGGATAAGCGGAACCAGAAGCTGATAGCCGCCGGATATCTCTGCAATGAGGAATATTGCCGTGAGAGGCGCCTGCATCACGCCTGCCATGAGGCCGCCCATGCCAACCAGTACAAAGTTTGGAACCGGAACCTTCCCGGGAGAAATCATGTTGATTACCATAGCCACAACAAGGCCACCTATTGCACCCACGAACAGTGTGGGACCGAAGGTTCCGCCAACTCCGCCTCCTGCATTGGTGAATGTCATGGAGAACACCTTCAGGAGCATTACAAGGAGGAAGAATACCGGAACGGCCCATGGAATGCCGTGGAAATACACAAGCGGAGTTCCGCTGCCAATGAGCGCAGGGGTATCCTGCAGCAGCGGGGCCAGGGAGTCATAACCTTCACCGTACAAAGGAGGGAAAAGGAATATGAGAAGTCCCAGAGACACTGCCGATATGGCCCATCTGAGATAAGGGTTCTTTATGCGGCCAAGGCGGTCTTCCATAGACAGTGTGGTGCGAATGAAATACACGGCCACAAAGCCGCAGAACACGCCCAGAAGCATATAGAAGGGCAGATTGCCCATGGAAAACTCCACCACATGAGTGGTGAAAGGAGTCACCCTTCCAAGGCACAGATAGCTCACAAGAGTAGCGCTCACGGAGCTAAGCAGAAGCGGCAGCAGTCCGCTCATGGAGATGTTGAATAGCAGTATCTCCAGCGTGAACAGCACACCCGCCATGGGCGCATTGAAAATGCCGGCCACAGCACCCGCGGCGCCGCATCCCAGAAGCAGAGTAATGCCCCTGTATGACATTCCGGAGTACCTTCCAAGGTTTGAGCCGATGGCCGCTCCCGTATACACAATAGGCGCCTCAGCACCCACGGAACCGCCGAAACCAATGGTAAGCGCACTGGTAAGAAGCGAAGACCATATGTTGTGCCTCTTAATCTTTGACTCACTCCTGGATACCGCCTGAAGCACTTTGGTGACGCCATGTCCTATATTGTCCCTGACAATGTACTTGACGATGAAATAGCTAAGCAGCATTCCTACGCCCGGCAGGACCAGATAGCGCAGCCTGGCATATGGCACGGCCGCAGCAAGAAGATGCTGAATCCAGTGGATGGATACTTTCAGAAGAACGGCGGCAAGGCCGCAGAAAAGGCCCGTGAAAACAGACAGGATGAGGAGCGCGGTACGCTCCGGCATACTACGCAAAAGGGTCCTTAAGGGACCCCAGACATGCGTTATTCCACGGTTACCGGCCATTACTCGTCGTCTCCGCCGGTGGAATACTGGGAAATGTTGTCGTCCGGGAGGGTTTCTCCGGAGGCGTCGGAGGCGTCTGCGCTGCCGCCGGCCACGGCCTCGTTCTCAGCGTCTTCTTCACCCTCAAGCCAGCGGGCAACGTCTTCAAGGTCGTCCGTCTTGATGTTGATCTTTACAAGATAAATGGCATCCGGCACCTCGATGGTAACGGCATAGAACGATGTTCCGTCCGGCTTGGGGTACTTTACAAGGTCATTCAGGTAGTCGCTGAACCCCTTGGGATACTTCTCCGCAAATGCTGCGGCGAGGTCCGGATGGAGGTTCATCTTCTCATAACTCACTACGTGACGTTTCTTGTTGTCTGCCATAATGTCTTACTTTCGTTTAGGTTTTCGCGCTGCAATATTAAGGCTTTGTTTTGAACCATGCAAATTCTTTGAAGGATTTTTCGAAGAATTTTTGAAGAAATAGCTCTTTTGGCGCTGTTTTTTCTCCATATCGTGCTCCGTAAACACCTCTGTCATGTCCCGCGGATCTATTCCGCTGTAGAACATCACGGACGATGTGGTCATGGGCGTCGGCGTAAAATCCTGCACCTGGTCCATCCAGATGCCCTTCAGCGCCGGGTGGTTCGCCAGCCGCTCCATGTCCTTCATGGTGCATCCGGGATGGGACGATATAAAATAAGGTACCAGTCCAACGTGAGTCCCCGCCTCCCGGTTCACCGTGTCGAATTCCTTTCGGAGCCTTTCGAATAGCTTGAACGACGGCTTGGCCATCTTCTGCAGGACGTGGTCCTCCGTGTGCTCCGGGGCAACCTTCAATCGGCCCGATGTATGGTCCAGCACCAGCGTCTTCAGGTAAGGCTTGGAACTCTGGTCCACAAAGCCGTCCTCCGTCAGGAACAAATCGTACCGTATTCCACTGCCGATGTAGCTGTGCCGTATTCCCTTTGTTGCGTCGATTTCCTTGTAGAGCTGCATAAGGCGGGTGTGGTCGCAGTCCAGGTTGGGGCAACGCTTGGGGAACAGGCAGCTGCGGCGTTTGCACTTGTCGCAGAGGTCCGGATTCTTCCCGTGCATCCCGTACATATTGGCCGTGGGGGCGCCCACATCGGAAATATTCCCCGCGAATCCCGGCAGGTTGTTCAGCTCCCGCACCTCCTTCAGAATGGACTTCTCGCTTCGGGACGATATAAACTTTCCCTGGTGCGCCGCGATGGTGCAGAAATTACAGCCTCCGAAACACCCGCGGTGCGTACAGACACTGAATTTGATCATGTCGTACGCAGGAATCCTCTTACCTTTATATCTCGGATGAGGCAGTTTGGTGAACGGCAGGTCCCAGAAGGAATCCATCTCCTCCTGCGTTGCCGTCGGATAAGGCGGATTGATCTGAACATACCCGTCCCCAACCGGTTCAATGATAGTATCCGGATGCGCCATATTGGCATGCGTCTCTATCCAGTGGAAATTCTCCGCAAACGCCCTCTTGTCCTTGCAGCATTCCTCAAATGAGTGCAGTTTCAACAGTCCTTCACCCGTTTCCGGGGGAACGCCCGGAACCAGGAATGCTATCTGCGGAATTTGCTGCATCTTGTGCCTTGACCAGCCTTTTTCTATGCCGCGGGTGAGCTCTATCATGGGGCGTTCTCCCATGCCGTAGCAAAGGTAATCTGCGCCTGAAGACACCAGGACGGAAGGCATGAGGCAGTCTTTCCAGTAGTCGTAATGGGTGAGGCGCCTCAAGGACGCTTCAATACCGCCAATCACAACCGGAACGTCCGGGAAGAGTTCTTTAAGGATCTTTGTGTAAACCGTGACAGCATAGTCCGGACGGGCGCCGGCCTTGCCGTCAGGGGTGTAGGCATCGTCATGACGGAGACGTTTGGAAGCAGTATAATGGTTCACCATGGAATCCATGGCGCCGGCATTGAGGCCGAAGTACAGCCTGGGTCGGCCAAGCTTTCGGAAATCCCTCAGGTCGTCCCTCCAGTTTGGTTGCGGCACCACGGCCACCCTGTACCCGAACTTCTGCAACCACCTGGCAATCACCGCCGTTCCAAAAGACGGATGGTCAATGAAAGCATCCCCGCTGAACAGGATTATGTCAATATAATCCCATCCCAGCGCCTGCACCTCCTTCACGGAGGTAGGAAACATGTAGTTGTTTTCCGTCATAACTCTGCAAAAATACAAAAAAAATGCACTTCCGTCCGGGAAAATGGCTTTTTTTCCGGACGAAGGGTGCAAAACATGCTTTCGTCCCTAAAAAAGGCCGTTTTTGCGGATGACGGGAGCTAAATCATGCATCCGTCCCTGAAAATAGCCGTTTTTGCGGACGGCGGGGCCGAATACAGGGCGGAAGGTTATTCGATGTACAGCAATAACCCCTTGAGGTATTCGCCTTCGGGGTGGTAGATGTTGACGGAGTGGTCGGCGGGCTGGTTGAGGCGGTCAAGGATGCGGACGCTGCGGCCGGTTTCCGCGGCGGCGGAAAAGACTGCGAGGGCGAAGGCTTCCTTGTCCACAACCTGGGAACAGCTGAAAGTGAACACAAAACCTCCGGGGGCGACCTTGGAGATTGCGGCGGCATTTAGCCTCTGGTATGCCCTGAGGGCGTTCTTCAACGCTCCACGGTGCTTGGCGAATGCCGGCGGATCAACTATCATGAGGTCATATTTGCCTTCAGGGATATCCTTGAGGAAATCTATTGCGTCCGTGCAATATGAGGTGTGCTTTTCCGGAGAGAAACCGTTCAGGAGAACGTTCCTGTCCACCATGTCCATGGCCTTCTTTGAGCTGTCAACGGAATCTACGTGGACGGCACCACCGGCAAGGGCGTAGATGGAGAAGCCGCCGGTATAGCAGAACAGGTTCAGAACGTTCCGGCCTGCGGCCAGAGCCCCTACCCTGGCGCGGTTCTCACGCTGATCCAGAAAGAAGCCGGTCTTCTGGCCCTGGGTCCAGTTCACAAGGAACTTGTTGCCGTTTTCAAGGACGGTAAGCTCGTCTTCTTCGAAGCCCGGAGCCTTGTACAGATAGCCGTCTACCAGCTCAAGGCCGGCCTTGAAGGGGGCCGTGCCGGAGCTCTTGTCATATACTGCTTTCAGCGAAGGGCCATAAACTTCCTGCAGAGCTGCGCAGATTGCACCCTTTGCCCTGAACATGCCCACAGAATGGGCCTGGAGGACACAGACGCCGTCATAATAGTCTATGATGAGGCCGGGAAGGCCGTCGCCTTCTCCGTGAACCAGGCGGTAACATGTTGTGACTGAACTTCCGGCAAGGCCGTAAGCCTCGCGGAGTTTCAGGGCACGGGAGAGCATGACCGTCCAGAAGTCTACCTGTGCCGGGTCATAGTCAAAGCTGAGGATACGGACGGCGATGGAGCCAATCTGATAGTGGCCGCTGGCGAGGAATTTACCATCGGCAGAATAAACGCCAACCATGTCCCCTTCTGCGGGGTGGCCGGTAATCTGGGCTATGGCCCCGGAGAATACCCAGGGGTGGAAACGGAGGATGGATTCCTCCCTGCGGGGTTTCAGAATGACTTTATCCATTGTTTTCCGCTCTTTCAGGACAGAGTTCCTCCTCCGTGAGCGGATGCTTCTCGCTGGCAAGGAGTTTCAGGTACATCTCGCGGCATATCCAGGCATCCGTCGCCGCGTATTTCATCTGGGATTCAGACAGGTGTTCCGTTTCCCAGTTGGAAAGCTGCTGGGCCTTGGAAATCTTGACGCCAAGGATAATGGCGGCCATTTTCTTCACGCTCTTGTCCTTGATTCCGTACTCCCATACCATTGACTGAAGGTCCACAAAGCCGCGCGTGGTAAAGTCCGCGACCTTCTGGAGGCCTTTGACATCGTCCCTTGTTGCAGCCCCCACTTTGATAATTGTGGAACTGGCAAGGATGGAAAGCAGCTGCTTGGGAAGGCCAAGTTTCTGGACGCGGAAAAGGAAAGCCTTTTCCTTGCCTGAGAGCTGCAGGATGGCTGTTCCGTTGGAGTGCTGCTCCGGAGAGAATGTGGGACGGGTCTCCGTGTCGAATCCAAGCACAGTCTGGCGGCGGAGGTAACGGACGGCGGCGAAAAACTCTTGGTCCACCGCGTCAATGACCGTTATCTCCCCCGGGAAAGCTGCAAGTGAAAGCTCTCCTATTTCCTCAGCACTAATCGAAATCCTGAACATAAGTCTGCAAAACGTATGAGAATCCTACTTCCACAATTGAAGGGTCACCTTGTTCCGATACCGTGGTTTCATACCAGCGGACGGAAGGAAGGGCTATGCGGTGGGTAAAGAGATTACCGCCACGCATATACCTGTAAATGCTCTCAGTAAGGCTTTTTCCCGGTTCTATGAAGGTGAAACCCTGTGACAGCATACGGCTGAAAGCCTGGTCTTCCTCTGTACCGGCGCGCCGGATGAGCTCCAGTTCCGACTCCAGAGGTTTCTTGTCGATGGAATAATCCATAAGAACAAGAGCGTCCAGAGGTATTCCCGTGGCCCGATACTGCCTCAGAAGGCTCCTGAATTCCGTCCTTACGTCAAGTGCGGTGTCAGGGGTAATTGCAGTGACACTGCCCTCCAGGCCCATCTGGGCGAAGGCCGATTCAAAAGCGCCGGATGCACGCACATCGCGTGACGCCCATACGGCAATGTTGGCAGCGCCAAGGACGGCAGCATCCTGCAACGTTGTCTCAACGGGAGTTACCACATGGCACTTTCCGGAGCAGAGCTGCTTAAGCGTATCCACATCGAAAAGACCGTATGCGGAATGAAGCGGAGAACTGAGTATCAGTATCTTGGCGCGGCTCTTGAGGAGTTTGTCCCTGCCCATGGCGTACTTGAGGCAGGTGCTGTCCCAGGCGAACATGGCGCCCTGGACTGCAGCCTCGCGGAGGCTGTCCAGTCCGTCCGGCAGATAGTGGCCGAAAGGAGCGTTTGCGGCATCCAGAATAACATCGAACTGCTCTCCCGCAAAATCCGGGAGGGAATCCCTCTTTTCCCTGCCGTCAATATTATCCACAGCATCTATTGCCTGGAAAAGGCGGGCAAGCGAGACCGCTTCTGCGGGCTCTCCCAGAATGGCAATTGAGCCTTCCGCACCCGACGCTCCGGCCATTGTGACAAGGTTTGCCAGCCCGGAAGTGTCCCTGACGATGGTTTCCACCAGCGGAATTGTGGGACGGGGCGGAAGCGCCTTGTTCCTGCAGGAGAAAAGAGCAGCCACAGCTGCCAGAATAAGTATGATGTATTTCTTCATATTCGGAAATAATATGCAAAAATACGCATTTTCCACAATGTTGCAAAATTCCTATATTCTCCTTACTTTTGTAAGTCTTAAGTAGTGTAATTTTATTAAGCATTATATGAAAAGCTACAAAATCTTAGTTGCAGCGGCTCTCGCAGCAGTTTGCGCCAGCCTCGCGGCACAGTCAAGGCAGCCCGCTCCCGTAAGCACCAAGGACTACGAATTCACGACAGTCAAGGAAATCCCCGTCACTTCGGTCAAGAACCAGTACCGCAGCGGCACCTGCTGGTGCTTCAGCGCCCTCTCCTTCCTGGAGAGCGAGGCCATTAGGAACAAGAATATCAAGGATGAGAACCTCTATCCTGATTTCTCAGAGATGTACGTCATCCGCAAGGCATATGCAGACCGCGCCCAGAAATACGTCCGCCTCAACGGCAAGCTGAACATGGCCGCCGGCTCAGACTTCGGCGATGTCATGGAGGTTGCAGCAACATATGGTCTTATGGACCAGCAGGCATACACCGGCATGAACTACGGCTACGACCTTCCCGTCCAGGGAGAACTTGACGCCGTGCTCAAGGGCTACGTGGATGCCGTTATCAAGAACCCCAACCGCAAGCTCACCCCCGTATGGCCCAAGGGCTTCGAGGGCATCCTGGACGCATATCTTGGCGAGGTCCCGGAAAGGTTCACCGTAAACGGCGTATCCTACACCCCGGAAAGCTACCGCAACTTCTACAGGATCAATACTGACGATTATGTAGGCCTCACCTCCTTCACCCACCACCCCTTCTACACGGAGTTCGCCATCGAGGTGGAGGACAACTGGCGCTGGACCACTTCCTGGAACGTACCCCTGGAGGAGTTCATGGCCGTCATTGACAACGCCATCGCAAACGGCTACACCGTAGCCTGGGGCGGCGACGTATCGGAGCCTGGTTTCACCCGCGACGGCCTGGCAATCCTTGTGGACACGGAAGCAAAGGCAACCTCCGGCTCCGACCAGGAGCGCTGGGTAGGCAAGGCCGATGAGCAGAAGCCCGCAGAGAAAAAGACCGTGAAGGAACTGGAAGTCACCCAGGAGAACCGTCAGCAGATGTTTGACGAAAAAACCTCCACTGACGACCACGGCATGCACCTCTATGGCACCGCCAAGGACCAGAACGGCAACAAGTACTACCTCATCAAGAACTCATGGGGCGTAACCGGCGCCTATGACGGCATCTGGTATATGTCGGAGAACTTCTGCAAAGCCAAGACCCTCAATATCGTTGTTAACAAGAAAGCCATCCCCACAAACATCCGCAAGAAACTTGGCATCAACTAAATGGGTATAGTAAAACACATTCCCAATACAATCACTTCCATGAACCTCCTCTCCGGAGCCGTGGGAGTGATTTTAGCCCTTGAAGGCTGGCCGGAGGCCGCTTTCATATGCATGCTCGCAGCCGCCGTGTTCGATTTCTGCGACGGCCTTGCCGCACGCCTCCTGGGCGCATACTCCCCTATGGGCAAGGAACTCGACTCCCTGGCGGATGTCGTAAGCTTCGGCGTCCTTCCCTCCATCCTGCTTGTCACAAGCATGGATGCGGACGGCTGGTGGAGGTTCCTCCCCCTGGTGCTGGCGGCGGCATCGGCCCTCAGGCTGGCAAAGTTCAACACGGACGAAAGACAGACCACGGACTTCCTGGGCGTACCTACTCCGGCATCGGCAATGGTTGTGGGTTCCCTGTGCTGCTTCATTGCCGCAGGGCATGACATGACACTATATTCCCTGGCACTCACCCCGTGGTTCCTCCCCGTGGTGGCGCTGGTTATGAGCCTCCTTGTCACAAGCGAGGTTCCCATGTTCGGGATGAAGATTGCCAAAGGGCACAAACTCATGGATGCCAAACGCATAGTGTTCCTTTGCCTTGCAGTGGTCGCTGTTGTAGTCACCA
This sequence comes from Bacteroidales bacterium, assembly GCA_024694675.1. GTDB lineage: Bacteria > Bacteroidota > Bacteroidia > Bacteroidales > UBA932 > Cryptobacteroides. The sequence continues at coordinate 17,571 of JAILJO010000038.1, forward strand.
TAGCCCTTGGCGCCCACTGGAGCCTTGCCATGTTCCTGGTATTCACTATCTATATCGTTGAAAATATAATACTTGCACTGTTTTGAAAAGAGCACTGATTCTTGCTGCGCTTCTGGTGACGCTCCCCGCACTGGCGCAGAAAAAGCCCCTTGACCACAGCGTCTTCGACAGCTGGGAAAGCGTGGGCCAGAC
>JAILJO010000049.1 GCA_024694675.1 Bacteroidales bacterium
GTATGCAGCGTGGCGCAGAAGGAATTCACCCAGCATTTTCCCAAACCCGGCTGGGTGGAGCACGATCCCATGGAAATCTGGGCTTCGGAGGCCGCGGTAATCGCAGAGGCCATCACCACAATCGGCATAAACGGCCTTGACATTGCGGGAATCGGCATAACCAACCAGAGGGAAACCACCATTGTGTGGGACGCTGAGACTGGTGTACCGGTGTATAACGCCATTGTCTGGCAGGACCGCCGCACAGCAGAGTTCTGCGAAACCCTTGCTCCAAAGGCCGATGTAATCCGCAAAAAGACCGGCCTCATTGTGGACGCCTATTTCTCCGGCACCAAGATCCGCTGGATCCTGGACAACGTCCCCGGCGCCCGCGAGAAGGCAGAGGCAGGAAAACTCCGTTTCGGAACCGTAGACACCTGGCTGGTATGGCAGCTCACTCGCGGAGAAGTCCATGTGACGGACGTCACCAACGCCTCCCGCACCATGCTCTTCAACATCAACACCTTGGAGTGGGATAAGGAGCTTTTGGAGCTTCTGGACATCCCGGCGTCGATGATGCCTGAAGTGAAGTCATCGTCAGAGGTTTACGGCAATACCAAGACCACCATCTTTGCCCACGAGGTTCCCATTGCCGGAATCGCCGGAGACCAGCAGGCCGCCCTCTTTGGCCAGATGTGCACGGAGCCCGGCAGCGTGAAGAACACCTACGGCACAGGCTGCTTCCTCCTCATGAATACCGGAGAGAAGCCCATCATGTCAAAGAACAACCTCCTCACCACCATCGCGTGGAAGATTGGCGGTAAAGTGAACTACGCCCTAGAAGGCTCCATCTTCGTAGGCGGCAGCGTGGTCCAGTGGCTCCGCGATGGCCTTGGAATCATCCGCAGTTCCTCTGAAATAGAGGCCCTGGCAGCCTCAGTGCCGGATAACGGCGGCGTTTACTTTGTCCCGGCCCTCACCGGCATGGGCGCTCCGTACTGGGATTCCAGCGCACGCGGCCTCCTTACCGGCATCACCCGCGGCACCACCGCAGCCCACATTGCCCGTGCCGCCCTTGAAGGCATCGCTTTCCAGACCATGGACATCGTGGGTGCCATGGAAAAGGACGCCGGCGTCAAGCTCTCAGAGCTCAAGGTCGATGGCGGAGCCTCCCGCAACAACCTCATGATGCAGTTCCAGGCCGATGTCTTAGGCGCTTCCGTCATCCGTCCCAAGGTCACGGAGACCACCGCCATGGGCGCCGCATACCTGGCCGGCCTGGCAGTGGGCTTCTGGTCCTCCATCGACGAAATCAAGCGTCAGTGGCAGGTAGACGCCGCTTTCAAGCCCTCCGCCCAGGACACCGCTCCTCTCAAAGCCGGCTGGGCCGATGCAATTAAGAGAACTATAAACAAATAACCAATTATGGAACAATACATTTTTGAATTTCTTGGAACGCTGGCGCTGGTGCTGTTCGGTGACGGCGTCTGCGCTGCAGTTACGCTGAACAAGTCCAAGGCACAGGGTGCCGGTTGGATTGTTATTACCATGGGTTGGGGCTTTGCCGTGATGATGGGCGTGCTCATCGCAGGGCCAATCTCCGGAGCTCATCTTAACCCTGCAGTGACGCTGGGCCTTGCCCTTGCCGGTTCTTTCCCCTGGGCATCCGTTTGCGGCTATGTCGTAGGCCAGATGCTTGGCGGCTTCATCGGCGCCGTGCTTGTGTGGGTATTCTACAAGGATCATTACAAGGCCACTGCAGACCAGCCTGATGCTATGCTTGGCACCTTCTGCACCATGCCCGCAATCTGGAATCCCTGGAGGAATTTCCTCTGCGAGTTCATTGCAACCGCAGTCCTTGTGTTTGTGATTCTCTGCCTTGGCACAAAGGGCAACACCCCCGTGGGTGCAGGCGCACTTGGCGCATTCCCTGTGACCGCCGTGATTATGGCTCTTGGTATGTCCCTTGGTGCAACCACCGGTTACGCCATGAACCCTGCCCGTGACCTGAGTCCCCGCTGCGCCCACGCCGTGCTTCCCATTGCCGGCAAGCGTGACAGCGGCTGGTCCTACAGCTGGGTTCCCGTGGTTGGCCCCATGGCCGGCGGCGCCTTCGCCGCAGCGCTCTATCTGCTGCTGTTCTAGGCTGGGTGATTCGAATAAAAATGATTATCTTTGCGATATGAAACGGATTGTTCATATCGCAAAGATTTTCGTTTTGGGGCTCCTGGCTCTCACTGCGACGTCCTGCGGCGTGTCCAAGGTAAAAGACATAAAGATTACGTCCGTGGATTTCAAGTACATTACGCCAACATCGTCCCGGAGCCTGGACGCGGTGCTGCTGCTGGGGATAGACAATCCGGCGCCGGCCATTAATGTATCGTCCCTGGAGGGCACTGTGAGCTATGGGGGAAGGGAAATCGCCATTGTTACGGCGGAGGGGATAGAGCTTCAGAAAAAAAGCAACCAGGTATATGAGCTGCCGTGCTCCGTATCCCTTGTGGACGGTGTTTCGCTGCTGTCGCTACTGCCCATTTTTGCGGGCTCGGCGGAAGGCCTGACGGCAAATGTGAAGCTTCATGCCGCCATTAAGAACGGTCCGGGCACGGACCTTGTATTCAATGACTTGAACATACTCAATTTCACTCGATGAAACGCATACTCCTCATATTGGCGCTCCTTACCGTGAGCATCGCCGCAAGCGCCCAGCTGGACTCCCTTACAAGGGCGTCCATGGACACCACGCTGGTGGGCCGTGACATCATGTCGCTGGTAGGAAGCAAGGTAACCGTCACGCAGTCATCGGCCGTCAGCAGTGCCCTCAGGCACTACATGAACGCCAACTACGGCAAGAGAATCCAGGGCTACCGCATCAGGGTTTTCTATGAGAACAGCCCCCAGGCCCGTACCCGCAGCGAAAGCATCGCCGCGTACCTTCGCAACCAGTACCCGGAGAACGGAGTTTACAGGTCCTTCGAAGCTCCAAACTATAAAGTCACGGTTGGGGATTTCCGTTCAAAGGAAGAGGCCCTCAAGATATACATGACGCTCAAGGGCATTTATCCCACGGCCTATATTATAAAAGAGTACATCAATTACCCGCTGTAAAGAGCAATGGCAGTCGTCAAACAGGGATTGGAACAGAAGCTGCAGCAGAAACTGTCACCGCTGCAGATCCAGACCATAAAGCTTATCGAGATGCCCGTCCAGGCACTTGAGCAGCACGTGAGGGAGGTCCTTAACGACAACCCCGTAATCGACGACACCGCTCCCCAGGGAAACGAAGAAACCCGCGACGTCTCCATCTCGGAGGTGGAAGAGCGAGAGCAGAGCGGCGGCTCCATGGAAGAAAACTACGGTCCCCAGGACGATGACATCCCCTCCTACAACCTCCACGTCAACAACTGGGGCAAGGACGAGCGCCCGCAATACAACACCTTCTCCGTGAAGCAGAGCTTCTCCCAGAGCCTCCAGGAGCAGCTCGGGTACCGCAATCTCACGGAGCACCAGAGAACCATCGCCACCTTCATCATCGGCTCCCTGGACGATGACGGCTACCTCCGCCGCGACATCGAATCCCTTGTCGACGACCTCGCTTTCCGCGCGGGCGTGGAGGCATCGGCAGAAGAAGTGGAGGCTATGCTGAAGGTGATTCAGGAGTTCGAGCCCTCCGGAGTCGGCGCCCGTGATTTACGGGAATGCCTCCTGATCCAGCTTGAGGACAAGAAACGCACTCCCTCCGTGGAGAATGCCATAAAAGTCCTTGATACGCAGTTCGACGCCTTCAAGAATCGGCATTTCCAGAAGATAATGACGCGCCTGCACCTGTCGGAAGAGGACATGAAGGCCGTCCTGGATGAGATCCGCCGCTTGAATCCTGCCCCCGGGGGAGACGTGGACGATTCCTATACGGACCAGGCCCAGCAGGTGGTCCCGGACTTCCGCCTGGACTATGAGCACGGGGAGCTTATTCTCTCCATGCCGCGCTTCTCCATTCCGGAGCTCCGCATCAACCGCAAGTATGAGGAAATAATGGAAACCGGCCGCCTGTCCAACTCCAGGGCGGACAAGGAGGCGGCAAGCTTTGTGAAGCAGAAGATAGACTCTGCAAAGTGGTTCGTGGAGGCCCTCCGCCAGCGTCAGAATACGCTGGAGAGCACCATGAAAGCCATCATCGACTACCAGCGGGACTACTTCATGGACGGTGACGAGAGCTCGTTGAAGCCAATGGTCCTCAAGGACATCGCGGAGCGCACTGGCTTCGATATCAGTACCATCTCACGTGTAGTGAACTCAAAGTGGATAGAAACCCACTTTGGGATATTCCCGTTGAAGTATTTCTTCTCCGAAGGCCTGGAGAACTCTGACGGTGAGGAAGTATCCACCCGCGAAATCAAGAAAGCCCTGCGTGAGCTGGTTGACGGAGAGGACAAGCACAATCCTCTCACTGACGATGAGCTGGTGGATTCCCTTTCTGCCAAGGGCTATAAAGTTGCGCGCCGTACCATTGCAAAGTACCGCGCGCAGCTGGATATTCCCAAAGCAAGGTTCCGGAGGGAACTATAGTTTTCCGCCGAATGCCAGATCCCCGGCGTCACCAATTCCGGGGACGACGAAACTGTGGCTTGTGAGTTCCTCGTCAATTGCTGCAACCCACAGGGTGACGTTGTCTCCCAGTGTCTGCATCATGTGATCTACGGCATAAGTGCTGGTCACAGGGCATACAATGTGGATATAGTCCGGCTCTCCGCCGCCTTCCTCATATAGTTTCTGAAGGCCCACTATCACCGATGAGCCGGTAGCGCTCATTGTGTCTGCCAGGATCAGGGTCTTGCCTTCCAGGGCAGGAGTGGTGCAGTAATTAGCCTTGATCTTGAAGTAATCTCCCTTTCCATATTTACGGAATGCCGTCAGGAATGCGGTTTCCGCGTGGTCGAATACGTTGAGCATGCCGGTTTGCAGCGGCAGGCCGGCCCTCAGGATTGTTCCAATCACAAGCGGTGTGTCCGGCGTGGACACCGTGGCAAT
>JAILJO010000061.1 GCA_024694675.1 Bacteroidales bacterium
CCCCTCCCGGCAGACAGTCCTCTCATGCACCTGCAGCATCCGGAAAGACTCCTTCTTACGCCTCACATTGCCTGGTACTCTGAAGAAGCCCGTGCCAGACTGGCACATGAGATGGCGGAGAATATAAAGAAAGGCTGGTAATCAACAACAACCAATAATTGACGCAGGTCCCCTAAAAACCGGGGGACCTGCGTCACTATATGGCCTGTGAGGCCGATTCCTGACGTACGTCACCCGCCTAAAAGGTGGCGTACGTCACCTGGAAAGCTATTTCAGCCTTATGGAAGCCATGCCACTCTTGTGGGTGGTGACGCTTTCGCAGTCAAGGCCGCGGGCGTCGATGTCGCCGGCGCCGCTGACTCTGAAGCTGGCCTTGCCGGCCTTTCCGGAGACATCAATGTCGCCTGCACCGTTCACGGCTACGGAGAGTTCGTCGACGTCAAGACCATCGGCCTCAATGTCGCCTGCACCGTTGAGGGTGAAGCTGAGGGAGGGGACTGCGATGCCGCTGAGGTCGAAGTCGCCTGCGCCGTTCACCTGGACATTGAGATTCTCTGATGCAGCGTAGCCTTTCTTGATATCCACGTCTGCAGCGCCATTGACGATGAGTTCCTTGAGGACAGGAAGGGTGATGGTGACATCATATTCCTCTGCCCTGATGTTCACGTGGTCTTTGGTCTCAAGGATCAGGACGCCGTCCTCCACCTTGTAGTCGATGTAATCGAATACCTCTTCGTTGGCCTTTACAACTAGCTGGAAGCTTTCACCCTGGAAGAGCTCCATGTCTGAGGAGCCGTTGACCGTAATGGCGTCAAAGCCGCTCAGGTTTAATTCTTTTGTAATAACCGGTCCTTTGCAAGTGACCTTTTTTCCGTTGTTCACAGTAACACCATTTAATCCGTTAATAGGGAAAACACATGCTGCACAAAGCATTGCAGCGCCAATTAAACTGACAACTCTTTTCATATCAATTGAATATTTTTGAATCAAGACCAAGTAGTTCCATGCGGCGCTTGATGGCCGGAACGTCTTTCGAGAGGAATTCTTCCCTCTGGGAGGCAAGGATCTTTTCCCTGGCATCAGGGGACACGAAGTATCCTATGCCGCGCTTGTTGTAGATGATTTCTTCCTGGGTGAGTTTTTCGTAGACTCGCATGACGGTGTTTGGATTCACGCCTATCTGCGCGCCGTACTCTCTCACGGAGGGTATTCTGTCATCGCCCTTCAGGTTGCCGGAGAGGATGTCCTCTGCGAACACATCGGCAATCTGGAGATAGATGGGTTTGTCTGCGTGAAAGTCCATAGTTTTAGTGTTTAATGGTTTTTATGCGGTAGTAGATGCCTCCTGCAAGGCACAGGGCTACGGCGGTCATGCATGCGGAGAATCCAACCATTACGGCGCGTGCATTGTGGGTCCCGGCCATGAATTCTGTATTGACATTCCAGCCAATCCTGCTGAAAATGAAAGTCATTGCTGAGCTGATGATCATCAGGGCAACGATTCCCCAGATAATCTTGTGCTTTTTGAACACCAGGCCGGAGAGCAGGAAGTACAGGAAGTTGACGCAGAAGCTGGATATGAAGAACCAGGCAATGGTCCCCATGCCAAAATCCACCTCGCTGTTCTGGACTGCGGAAGAAACCTCTGACAGTATCCCGGAGAAACTGAAGAGGAGGGATTTGCCGCCACTGTGGTCAAGGAGGGTGATGAGCCAGTCTGTGCCAAGGAACACTACGAAGAACAGTACCGGAATTACAATCAGGGTATTGATGAGCATGGACGTCCATTTCTCAAGTCCCGATGCCGGTGCCATGAGCCAGGCACTGCCTTCCTGCTTTTTGGTAAGATATCCGTAAGTACTTGTCTGGTAAAGCTCCAGTGCAATGAAGGCAAGGACGAGGATTGCCAGGCGGGCGTCACCGTTTATTGCCTGCCACTGACCGTGTACAATCAGGTTGTAACATACCGTGACGATGTAAGATATAAGTCCGGCAAGACCTATTCCCAGAGCGGCGAACATATGGTTGCGCCAGAGCAGGATGGTGTCATACTTGAACCAGTTCCAGAAACGGGAACCGTTGAATACTTCGTTTTTCATAGGGCTACTGGAATAAGGCTTTAACAACATCTTTGTGGGAGTGAACGGCGTTGAACAGGGCCTCGATGTTCACTTTGGATTCCTCTCCGGTGGAGTTGGGGTACACCTGGATGGTGCCGCCGGGGGTGCGCTCCAGATAGAGGGCGTCGGGGTTGATCTGCATGCCGTAGTCGAAGAAGAGTTTGGACGATATCTCCTCCAGGGAGGCGTTCAGGAGCACCTCTTCCTTGTCCAGGATAATCACAGGGTCGATGATGTTCTCAAGGTCTCTGACCTGGTGTGTGGAGATGACGACCACGCTGTCTTCTGCGGTGTAACGGGTGATGGCGCTGCGGAACTGGGCTTTGGAAGGAATGTCCAGACCGTTGGTGGGCTCGTCCATAAAGTAATTGCGGGCGTTGCATGCGAGCGCGAATGCAATCCAGGTCTTTTTGAGCTGGCCTGCGCTCATGGCGTCCATGCGCTGGGTGGCATCGACCTCGAACTCCGCGAGGATCTGGAGGAACTTGGCGTGGTCGTACGATGCCCAGAGGCTGCCGGTCTCACGGCCGAAGCGCTCTGCCCTGTTGTGGACGGGAGCTACCTCGTCCGCGAGATAGAACTGCTCTTCCAGAAGGGAAGGCTGGCGGTCGAAGGGGTCGCGGCCATCTGTGTCGATGGAGCCTTCCTGGGGCTTCTTGAGGCCGCACAGCAGGGTGAGAAGGGTGGTCTTGCCCACGCCGTTCTCTCCCAGGAGGCCGTAGATGTTGCCTCCTTTAAGCTCCATGGAGATGTTCGAAAGAACTCTCTTGGTGCCGTAGCTGAAGGAAAGATTAGAAACTTTTATCATAGCTTTGCGAGTGTATTAGTTCATTAGTACACCGCAAAGGTAGTAACAAAAATTTAATCTCCAAATTTTTTTTGAATTTTTTTACAGATTTTTTTCTCTCCACTGGGAGGGGAGCATTCCTGTGTGATCCCGGAACAGGCGGGAGAAGTTGCTGCGGTCGTTGATTCCAACGCGTCTGGCGATTATGGAAACCGGGACGTCAGGCTCGCTCAGGAGCTGCTTCTTTGCCTCTTCTATACGCAGACGCGTGCGCCACGTACGGAAGTCTTCTCCCTTTTCCTCCATACAGTACCGGAACAGTTGGGCCGATGTGATTCCCATCCTCTTGGCCACGTCCGTCGGGTTCCCTTCCGGCAGGAGGTAGCCGCGACCGGCCACCCATCGGCCTACCGCCTGGGCGACGGCAGATTCCGAAACGGAAGGAGCCTGCTTCCTTTTACCAAGCAGGCTCCCCAATTTCGAAAGAATTCCCACTTTACCAGCCAAGGACATAGGCGAAGATAAGGGGAGCTACGATTGTGGCGTCAGATTCCACGATGAACTTGGGCGTATCCGGTGCCAGTTTGCCCCAGGTGATCTTCTCGTTGGGAACTGCGCCGGAATATGAACCATAGGATGTTGTGGAGTCAGAAATCTGACAGAAGTATGCCCAGAGGGGAGTGCCTTCCCAGCCAAGGTCCTGTTCCATCATGGGAACGCAGCAGATAGGGAAGTCGCCTGCGGTGCCGCCGCCAATCTGGAAGAAGCCAACGCCGGGGGCGTTCTTCTTGTACCAGTCTACCAGGAACATCATGACCTCGACACCCTGGATGACCATATGGGGATCGTACTCTCCGCGGATTACGTGGGCGGTGAAGATGTTACCGGTGGTGCAGTCTTCCCATGCGGGGCAGATGATGGGGATGTTCTTCTCACATGCTGCAACTACCCAGCTGTCCTTGGGGTCAATCTCATAGTACTGCTTGAGGACGCCGCTGCGGATCATCTGGTAGATGAATTCATAAGGGAGATATCTCTTACCCTCTGCCTTGGCCTTGTCCCAAACCTCTACAAGGTGCTTTTCCAGACGGCGGAAAGCTTCCTCTTCAGGAATGCAGGTGTCTGTAACGCGGTTGTAATGGTTGTCCAGAAGTTCCTGTTCCTGCTTGGGAGTGAGGTCGCGGTATCCGGGGACCCTGTAATAGTGGCTGTGAGCCACGAGGTTCATGATGTCTTCCTCAAGGTTGTTTGCAGAGCAGCAGACGAATGAGATCTTGTCCTGGCGGATCATTTCCGCGAGGGAGAGGCCAAGTTCTGCGGTGCTCATTGCGCCGGCCATTGCGAGGAACATCTTGCCACCCTTGTTCAGGAGGTCTTCATATGCCTTTGCGGCATCTATAAGGGCTGCCGAGTTGAAGTGACGGTAGTGATGGGTGATGAATTGAGAGATAGGACCCTTTTCCATTTTCTAAACTTTTTTTAATTTTGTATACAAAGGTAAGATTTTTTTGCTAACTTTGTCCTTAACGTGAATAAAAACTGTTTAACCTAATAAATCAAAAAGCACTATGAAGAAATTCTTCCTTGCACTGGTTGCCATGTTCGCAATCACCGCAGTTGCTTCCGCAGCAAACTACACCGCTGACGATTCCGCTATCGATGCAGCTATCGAGAACGCAATCGACGTGAATGCATTCAACCTTGGCAACACCGCCACCGCTCCCCTTGGCGCAGCTTATGTTGCAATGGGCAACAACGATGTTGTCTCCCTCCTCCTCACCTTCTTCCTGGGCTGGACCGGTATTCACCGTATGTACATGGGCTCCACTCCTTGGATGTGGATCCTCTACCTCCTCACCGGCGGCGGATTCGGCGTAGTCGTCCTTCTTGACTTCGTCTTTGAGTTGATTGGCTTTGTAGATGGCTCCGGCCTGGGCAAGTTCTACGACAATCCTAACATCCTTATGTGGCTGTAGTGCTGCGTAGAAGCCTTATATCCGCTGCACTGCTGCTACTTGCCCTGGGCGCTTCCGCCCAAAGGAGGGCTTCCGCAGACGTTGAGATTAAATCTCTTGCAGACGGAAAGGTTACAACGGTCACCAAGCGCGTTTTCTGTCAGGGAAACGGTCGTTTGGTGACCGTTTTTTCTTCTCCCTATGATTACACTACAATTACCAATCTGAAGGGAGAATTCAAACTGTACGTACCCTCTTCAAACGAGGTTTTCTCCCGTGTGGACCAGAGTTTCGGTTCCGGCAATGAGCTCCTGTACCTTTTCCTGGCCGGCCGTCAGGACAATCTGGGCCTTCTTGGCATGGGATACACCCTTCAGGGCTCTTCGTACGATGAAGAAGGCTTCCTGAAGCGTACGTACACAACCAAGAAAAAGGACACCGCTCCAACAGTAGAGCTTGTCCTGAAGGACTATCTTCCTGTGTATGTGGCATATCTTGACCACTCTGGGAACGTCCTCAGCAAAGTGTATCTTTCACAGTATACCAAGGGCTCCCGCCTTGTATTCCCCACAAGGGTTACGGAGATTACGTACAATAAGGAAAAGCATGATTCCACGGTAGTGAGAACCATCTATTCCTCCATCTCCACAGACGGGTCTGACCCCAATTTCGACTATCAGGTTCCCGCCGGAGCCAAACCCGCCGGAAACCCTCTTGACGCCCTGAAGAAAAAATGAGAGCGAGGCTGATTGTTTCGGCTTTGATGCTGCTTCTCAGCATTCCGTCCCACGCGCAAAAAGTGCGTGGCATTTTTTCTCTGTCGGACTGGCTTACGCGCAATTCCTACATCGGCCATGCAGGGAAGCAGTACATTAAGCCCATCCCTCCCAAGCCTTCCACCTTTGAGCCGCTGGCCTTTGATGCTACCCTTCCGGCAGGAAACATAGGGGCCGATTGTGAATTCGTCCTGGACCTTCTGGACCGCGGCCTCCGGGAAGACGCCCTGGTTCTGCTTGGGGAAGGGAATTATGCCCCATCGGACAGCCTATCGTATCTCCGCGGGCTGGCCCTTTTTGACGACCGCCAGTTCCAGGCGGCGGACCAGTGGCTTTCCTCTGTAGCAGGACCTCTGAGCGAGCCTGCGCTCTTCTATGACGTGGTAGCAAAAACCCATCTGGATGCGGCCGGGGAGGCGCTTGAGGCACTGATGGCGTATTCCGGAGAGTACTCTGAACTGGCCGCTCTTCAGAAAAGCGGCCTGGCCCTGGTGCAGGGAGACCTTAACGCCTTCAAGGGCTATTCGGAGGCGTTCTCATTCAATGACTATCGCTTATCAGACAGCGAAAACGCCCTTAAGGGAATAGCGGCATCCCTTGAAAAGAGCCGCAGGAGCCCAGTGCTGGCCGCTCTTATGAGCGCAGTTATTCCGGGCTCCGGAAAGGTCTATGCCGGCCAGACCGGTCCCGGCGTGGCATCTTTCATTGCCGTTGGTTCCCTTGCCGCCATTACAGCAGAGCAGTGGAAACACCATGGCGTAAAAGACTGGAGAACCATAGTCGCAGGCAGTCTCTGCGGCATATTCTATATAGGTAATATATACGGAAGCTGGGTTTCCGTAAGCATACAAAGGCAGTACATACAAGATGAAACCAAGGCGCTGGTACTTTATAATATCAGTATTCCTCTCGGTAGCTTTTTCCGCTAGGGCCCAGTCCCCGGCGCTCAAGGCCGTCCAGTATGAGAGAATCCTGTTCGATGGCGCTGGTCCCTCCGAGGCCAACGACGCCCTCCTTTCCCGAGCCCTCTGCCTCACGGAACTGGGACGATGGGCCGATGCCTCCGACGCCCTTGACCGCCTCCGCCTCTACGCCCTGGAGCCTTCCCGGATGCAGGAGGTGAACTATCTGAAAGCCCTCTGCAAGTATCGTCAGGAGGATTATGATAGTGCCGCCACAATTATGGCTGAAGGCTTCCCTGACACCCCGGAAGCACAGAAACTGAACACTTTGATTACCGCTGCCACTTCATGGCACGGGAAGAACGAACTTGTTGCCTCGCTTCTTGGAATATACCCTCCGTACGGCCATCTGTACACCCATGCCAGTGGCGGAGT
>JAILJO010000063.1 GCA_024694675.1 Bacteroidales bacterium
CTTCCCGCCCATCGTCACGGGTCCCATCATCATCGCCATCGGCCTTACGCTGTCCGGATCCGCCATCCAGAACTGCAACAGCAACTGGTGGATTGCCCTCCTGGCCATTGCAATCATCATCGTCTGCAACATCTGGGGCAAGAGGATGATTAAGATTATCCCCATCCTGCTGGGCGTGCTGGGCTCCTACATAGTGGCTGCCTGCTTCGGCCTCTGCGACTTCACTCCCGTCAAGAACGCTGCCTGGCTGGGTGTTCCGTTCCACTGGCACAATACCGCCTTCCATGTGTTCAGCAATCCCAACTGGGGCCTCATAGTATCGGCAATTATCGCCATCGTCCCCATCTCGTTGGCTACCATGATGGAGCACATCGGTGACATGTGCGCCATTTCCTCCACAACGGGGATCAACTACCTGGAGGATCCGGGCCTGCACCGCACCCTCATGGGTGATGGCCTTGCAACCATGCTGGCATCCCTGTTCGGCGCCCCGGCAAACACCACTTACGGTGAGAATACCGGTGTGCTCAACATCACTAAGGTGTACGATCCCAGGGTAATCCGCATCGCTGCGGTTATCGCCATCATCCTTAGCTTCTGCCCCAAGTTCAGCGCACTCATCAGCTGCATGCCCGTAGCAACAATCGGCGGTGTTTCCCTGGTGCTCTACGGTATGATTTCCGCTGTTGGTGTACGCAACATCGTTGAGAACCAGGTGGACTTCACCAAGAGCCGCAACGTCATTATCGCCGCTCTCATCCTGGTGCTTGCAATCGGCATCAAGTACGGCGCAGGTGATGCCATCGACCTTGGGTTTACCAAGCTGAGCGGCCTTGCGGTCGCCGCCCTCATAGGAGTTATCCTCAACGCCATACTCCCCGGCAAGGACTACGAGTTCGGTGCCAACCCCCAGGGAGACAAGGCTGTGGACTTTGAAATCAACCCTTCACTCAGAAAGTAAATAACACACCCGGCTCTGCGGCCGGGTGAATCTTTAAATATTTAACCATAAACTACGTTTTATGAAAAAACTAACTATTCTTGCAACTGCAGCCGCGATTTTTGCACTGGCGCAAAACGCTTCTGCCCAGACCAACCTACAGATGTTCTACGACCTCGGCCGTGGATACGCTACCACTACCTTTGAAGGTTTCTATGCCGACAATTGGGGAGACACTTTCTTCTTCATCGATCACTATTATGCCACTTCCGATGACCGTTCGGCTTCCCACCCCATTCATCCGAACGCCGGCTCTGCCATCAACGGCAGCTATTTCGAGATTGAGCGTAACCTCAATTTCTGGAAAGATTCCGACCTTAAGGACCTTTCTCTCCATGTGGAGTACGATGGTGCAACCTGGGGCGCTGGAGTTGCTTGCATAGGTTTCAACTACTTCCTGCATTCCGACGATTTCAAGAACATCTACAACGTGGCCCTCATGTACGACTATCACATCAGCTACGGCTCCGCCAGCGTTCCTCTGAAGCTCACAGGCGTATGGGGCATGCAGGACATCTTCGGTGTGGAAGGCCTCCGCTTCAGCGGCTTCATCGATATCTGGGGACTTGACAGCGAATTCGCCAATGCCGAATCTCCCCTTACTCCTTACAAGACCAAACTCTCCATCCTCTCCGAGCCCCAGCTCTGGTACAACGTTGGCAAACTCATCGGCGTTGACAACCTCCATGTGGGCGGTGAGGTGGAACTCTCCCTCAACTTCGCAGGCAACTACGGATTCATGTGCAATCCCTGCATCGGTACCAAGTGGATATTCTAAAGGAGGATTAAACTATGAAACCTGCATTTGAAAAGCTCTTCGGGTTCGACAGCTCGAAGCACTCAGTCCGTACCGAAATCCTTGCCGGTCTCACCACTTTCCTCACCATGGCCTACATCCTGGCCGTGAACCCCGGAATCTTCAGCGCGCTTGACATGCCCGGCGGAGCAGTCTTCACAGCTACCGCACTCGCAGCCATCGTGGGTACCCTTGTAATGGCCCTGTTCGCAAAGAAGCCTTTCGCCCTCGCCCCCGGCATGGGCCTCAACGCCTTCTTCGTGTTCACAGTATGCCTTGGCATGGGTCACAGCTGGCAGTTCGCACTCACCGCTGTCTTCCTTGAGGGTATCATCTTCATCATCCTTACCCTTACCAAGGTTCGCAGCTGGCTCCTGAACGCCATCCCCGGCACCCTGAAGAAAGCCATCGGCGCCGGTATCGGCCTGTTCATCGCTTTTATCGGCATGCAGAACGCCGGCATCATCGTCAATAACGACGCCACCCTGGTTGGCCTTGGCGACATCTGCCACGGCACCGCCCTCCTGGGCATCATCGGCCTGTTCATCACGGCCGGTCTTGTCATGGCAAAGGTCCGCGGCGGCATGCTCTGGGGTATCCTCATCACCTCCGTCATCGGCCTCTTCATCAAGGATCCTGCAACGGGCGAAGCCATCACCAAGTTCGGCGGCGTGGTCTCCCTCCCTGCAAGCATAGAGCCCATCTTCTGCAAGTTCGAGTGGAGCAGCATCCTTAGCTGGGACATGCTGGCCGTGGTGTTCACCTTCCTGTTCATCGACATGTTCGACACCATGGGTACCATCATCGGCGTCCATCAGGGTGCGGGCATTATCAACAAGGGTAACGAAGAGATTCCCGGCCTGGAGAAAATGTTCCTTGCCGATTCCGTCGCAACCGTAGCCGGTGCCTGCTTCGGTACTTCCACCACCACGACCTATGTGGAGAGTGCCTCCGGCGTTGGCGAGGGCGGCCGTACCGGTCTCACCGCCTTCTCTACCGCCATCTTCTTCATCCTGGCCCTGTTCTTCAGCCCCATCTTCCTCGCAATCCCCGGCGCAGCAACCGCTCCCGCCCTCATGATAGTGGGTGTAATGATGATGCCTTCCGTGAAGACCATCCACTGGGAAGATTACAGCAAGGCTATCCCTGCATTCATCACCATCATCATGATGCCTCTTGCATACAGCATCTCTGACGGTATCCTCCTTGGTGTAATCGCTTACGTGATCTGCCACGCCATCAGTGGACAGTTCAAGAAGATCTCCATCACCATGTGGATCCTCGCAGCTCTGTTTATCTGCAAGTATATATTCATCTAATGTACAGCTGAAAAGTTAACCGGTCCGTTCCGTAAATGGTTCGGACCGGTTTTCTTTTTCCGAAAAAAATACCCATCTTTGCGGAGTATGAAAAAGATATTGCTCCTTCTTGCCGCTCTGGCTGTATTTCAGGTACTTGGCGCCCAGGCGCCCGCCCCGGTGAGTATCCCGGAGGCGGAAGTGTCCGTTATGGATTTCGGCGCCGTTCCTGACGGGATTACATTGAATACGGAGGCCTTTCAGAAGGCAGTTTCCGCCGTCGTCAAGATGGGCGGCGGACGCATTGTCGTGCCGGAGGGGCTGTATCTGACGGGGCCCATCGTCCTTAAGGACTGCATGGACCTTCATCTGGAGCGCGGGGCCGTGATTCTGCTTTCCCCGGACAAGAGGGACCATCTCAACGGGGAGTCCGTCCGGCCCGGCATATCGGCCTCCAAAAGGCACGATGTGAGCATCTCCGGAGAAGGAATCATCGACGGCAACGGCGCATGGTGGAGGCCCGTCAAAAGGAGCAAGGTAAGCGACGTGGAATGGAAAGATTACCGCAAGATGGGCGGCACGGTAAGTGACGACGGTTCCATCTGGTATCCCTTTGGCCTCAAGCATTTACCGGACATTGCGGCCGATGCCAAAACCCAGGAGAAGAGGCGCACCCACCTTGTCCGCTTCACGGATTGCCAGCGCGTGTCCGTCACCGGCGTCACCATCCAGAACGCCCCCAAGTTCCACCTGGTGCCCCAGCGCTGCCAGGACGTCACCATCGAAGGAGTTAAGGTCCGATGCCCCTGGAACGCCCAGAACGGCGACGGCATAGACATAATGCAGTGCCAGCGCGTCTACATTGCCCGCTGCACCGTCGATGTGGGGGACGATGGCATCTGCCTTAAGGCCGGGGCGGGGGAGAAAGCCCTCAAGGACGGCCCCTGCAAAGACATCGTCATTGAATACAACACAGTCTTCCATGCCCACGGCGGCTTTGTGATAGGCTCTGAGTTCTCCGGCGGCATGGAAAACATCACCGTCCGCCACAACACATTCTGCGGCACTGACACCGGCCTCCGCTTCAAAAGCGCTCCGGAGCGCGGAGGAAAGACATCCAACATCCGCATCCACGACATTGTGATGACGGACATCCGGGACCAGGCCATCGTCTTCCAGACTGACTATGCGGACCGCCCCGCCGGCTATGAAGCCAACCAGGCGGCGCAGACCCGTAACTTCCTCCCGGAATTCACGGACATCGATATAACCCGCGTCACCTGCCGCGGCTGCAGCGTCGCCATAAAGGCCGCCGGCACGGAGGAGACCATCCACGGTATAAGGATATCGGACTCCGTCTTCTTCTGGACCGATGCCCCCACGCAAATAAGCGCCACCCCGGGGGTGACGCTTGAAAATGTCCGTCTGGAAAGTTTCCCTGACTGATTATTTGGTTCCGAAAATGCGGTCTCCGGCATCTCCAAGGCCGGGGACGATGTACGCGTCGGCGTTGAGGTGGTCGTCCACCGCGGCCACGTATATGTCCACGTCCGGGTGCTCCGCCTGGACTTTCTCTATGCCTTCAGGCGCGCCAACAAGGCACATGAGGCGGATATTGTTGCAGCCTCTTTCCTTCAGCATGGCAATGGCGTCGCAGGAGCTGCCGCCGGTAGCCAGCATTGGATCCGTAACAATGACAAGGCGTTTCTGGATGTCTTCCGGAAGCTTGCAGTAATAGACCACGGGCTTGTGGGTCTCCTCATTGCGGTAAAGGCCAATGTGACCCACCTTTGCCACCGGGACCAGGGTGTGAAGGCCGTCCACCATGCCAAGGCCCGCCCTCAGGATGGGAATTATGGCCAGTTTGCGGCCAGATATCTCCTTTCCCGTCATCTTGCAGATGGGCGTCTCTATCTGGATGTCTTCCAGAGGAAGGTCGCGAAGGACTTCGTAGCCCATAAGAAGTGAAATCTCGTTAAGCAGTTGACGGAAATCTTTTGATCCGGTTTCCTTTTTCCTCATGATGGTGAGCTTGTGCTGGATCATGGGGTGGTTGATGACGTGAAGTTGGCTCATATTGTTGTAATTAGTTGAAATGCTTGAGACTCTGCGAGGCCAGGGAGACCTTCTTCTTGAATGTTGTGCTGCCTTTGTAGTACATGAGGTCCAGGGTGGTGCCGTCGTTCTCGAAGTAGATGCTTCGGATGTACTTTTCCGTCTTTCGGTTGCGGCAGACGGGCTCCGCCCAGATGAGCGAATATTCACCGCCCTTGGCGGCGCAGATGACGGTATAACCCCTTATGTCGAACATGGCGACACTGTAGCTCTTGCCCCTTTCCTTGGAGGCCTTCTTGTACGCCGCCACTATGGACGATTCCGGATCCAGCAGGCCGAAGCTCACCTTCGATGCGGTTGTCTGGGCCTTGGGATTGCGGGAGAGCCACCAGCGGATGGACTCGTCCGTGAGGATATCGGCCTTGGAGATTTGGACAAGGGAGGGGTTCTCCTTCAGGCGGCCCACCAGCCAGAGGACCTCCGCGCTGAGGGTGAGGCCTTCCATCATTTCCGGACTCTGGCCTTCTATTTTGCCGTCCTTCACGGGAGTGCCGTAGAAAAGGGCCTGGTGCAGGATATCCTCCTCCGGAAGATACAGGACTTCAACGTATTCCGATGCCCCGTTGCGGTAGCCGAAGTGCACGTAGTTGCGCCTTGCGCCAACCGGGGAGATTACCTCCATGGGAAGGACCAGCGCCGGTGCGGCGGGAGATTCTTCCATGGTATATACGGGAATGACGCGGGTGTCTTCCGGCTTTCCGTCAGGGGAGAGGATCCTGAGGCTGAGGTCCGGACCCAGTGCCAGGACGTGTTCCTTCTTATCTTTTTTCCAGCCCACTGCGTCAATGGTGCCGGCGCCCGCCGCGCCAAGGGCGTCTTCCCTGGAGATGGCGCTCACGTTGTCTTTCACAAAGGCTTCCGTTAGGATATTTTCCTTAATTTCAAGTACTTCCTGAGCGTATACGGAGTTGGGGAATTTCTTCAGGAACTTGTCCGCCGCCTTCACTGAAGGCTTGGCAATGGTTTTATTGTAGAGCGAAGTTTCCGCTTTTGTCTGGGCCCCGAGACCCGCCGGCAGCAGCACCAGCGCCGCCGTAAGTATGATTCTGACAGTTTTCATCCTTACAAATATAGCTATTTTTACGCTTCTTCAAAAAGGGCGGACTAAACCTGTGCTGGTTTTTTGCGTCTAATTATTGACGCAAATCCAAATCCGTATGAAATCCAGTCCGCTTCTTACCATTGTTTCAGCATTGGTATGCACGTTTTTTTGCCTCGAGCTGAATGCCCAGCGCATAGTATGTGACGAAACCTGCAAGCTGGCCGATGCTCCGCCAGAAGCCACGGCGCCTGCCCTTATGGAGGAGTCGGGCTTTTCCGTTGTAAGTCCAGTCGGGCGTTCTTCGGTAGAGATGATTCAGCAGGCACCCAGACTCCGGACGCTGGACGGAAAGACCATTGCCGTCGTGGGTGTAAGTTTCATGACAGGAGTTACCCATCCGGAAATCAAGCGGCTTATCCTGGCGCATTATCCATCGGCCAAAGTGATTCTGCTGGA
>JAILJO010000113.1 GCA_024694675.1 Bacteroidales bacterium
CGGTAATTGGCTTCCAGTACCACGGCATGCTCCAGAGGCAGATCCGGTGGCACCGGGGCGCTGCCGGGAAGGGTGTAAATCACAACATCAGGGTGCGAAGGCGCATCGCCAAGGCTAAAGCGGTCACGGAGCGCCTCAACCTTTTTCGGAGAACGGCCCCATACGCCCACCTTGAACCCAAGCCGCAATGCCCCGGCAATGGCGGCACGTGCCGCTCCGCCGGTTCCTACAACCAGCGCAGACTCCCCTACAATACCATTCAGCGCATATATAACGCCGTCCACATCCGTGTTGTAACCCCTCAGGCCATCCCTGAGCACCAGATTTACCGCGCCGGTGGAAGCCGCATTGGCAGACAGCTCAAGGCATCTGGCAAAGGCGTCCTGCTTATACGGCGCCGTAACATTTATTCCGTAGTCATTACCCAGGAAATACTTCCAGCATTCAGCAAAGGAAGGGCTGTCAAAAAGCTCGTAGGTATGCTTTGACCCATAGGCCGCATTGAAAAGGACGGGGCTCAGAGACCCCGCCACAGGATGACCTATGAGCGCGAATTTCATTTCCTGATAAAGCTCTCGTAAACGTATGACCCAAGACCAAGTACAGCCTGAACTATCACCTGGGACTCATGGGCCAGGATTGCAAACACCATCCCGGTGGCGAAAGGAATTTCCCACACGGCGCTGATGGCTCCCGCCACCACGCTGTGGTAGGCACCAAAGCCGCCCGGTACTGGAATCACCGTGCTAATGGTTCCTGCAAACATGAGAAACAGCGCGTCAACAGGCCCCAGCGAGGCAAACGCCTCCACGTCCTGCAAGGCAATGATTACGCAATAACTCATGAACCAGTAACCGCTCCAGATTATAATGGTATAAAGGATGAACAGCCAGCCGTGACGCATCTTGAGGCAGGAAACCAGTCCGTCTCCTATGCCCTGGACAAAGCCCCAGGCCTTGGTCCAGAAGCCGCCTTTGGTCCTGAGTTTCCACAGCAGCCAAAGAAGCGCGGCCAGCAGCACCACGCCTGCAATGAGGATAATCCACAACGTGCGGCTGGAGACTATCGCCCCAAAGTAATTGTCCATTATGAACCCGCCGAAGTGCGTCCAGAACAGCACCACCAGCGCCACGCCTATGAGCAGCATGGAAACAACGTCCCATACTCTGTCCACCACCATTGTTCCAAGGCTCTTGTCAAAGCCTATGGACGTATTCTTGGTGACATATCCGCAGCGGACTATGTCTCCCATCCTGGGCAGCACAAGGCTGGCCGCCAGGCCTATGGAATATGAATTAAAACTGGTTGCAATGCTTGTGGAAGCATCCAGAGGCAGCATCTGCATCCTCCAGCGGAGGCCGCGGACAAATATCACCAACCCTCCAACCACCATGGACAGGATTACCCATCCCCAGCGGCATGTTTCCAGCGCCTCCACAAATGCACCCCACTCCACGGCCCTGAAGCTGAAGTACAGCAGTACCACAGCCAGCAGCAGGAAGAGCACATACATGAGCGTCTTTTTCACTTTCTTGTCCATAGTAACGCAAAGGTAATGGAAATTCCGCAAATATTGGTTATTTTTGTATGTTAAATACAAAAGCCCATGAAAAGCATCCTTGGCATAGGCAATGCCCTCACAGACATCCTTGCCGTTCTCCCGGACGACAGCCTTCTCCAGAAATATCACCTACCTCTTGGCAGCATGCAGCACGTGGACATGGAAACCGGTGACCGCATCTGGGAAGCCCTCAAGGAATACGGCGTCAAGTACGTCCCCGGCGGCAGCGCAGCCAACACCATTACCTGCACCTCCATCTTCGGAATGCCCTCCGGCTTCCTGGGAAAAATTGGGAACGATGACCTTGGGAACCTCTTCAAAAGCACCATGGAGCAGTACGGCGTGAAGGCGCAGATGCTTTACAGCAAGAAATCATCGGGCCGATGCATGGTCTTCATCACCGGCGCCAACGCGGAGCGCACCTTCGCGGATTACATGGGCGCCACCCTTGAACTTGGTCCGGATGACCTTGAGCCGGAATTCTTCCAGGGCTACGACTACTTCCACATTGAAGGCTACCTGGTTCAGAACCAGGAACTTATCTCCAAGGCCGCCCGCCTTGCCAAAGAGGCCGGATGCACCATCTCCATAGACATGGCCTCCTACAACGTTGTGGAATCCAACGACGCCTTCTTCCACAACCTGGTGGACAATTATGTGGATATCGTCTTCGCAAATGAGTCGGAGGCCAAGGCCTTCACCAAGATGGAGCCCCGCCAGGCAATTGACGACCTTGCCAAACGCGCAAAAATCGCCGTCGTAAAGGTGGGCAAGGAAGGTTCCATGGTCAAGTCCGGTGAGGAATACCACTTCATCGAACCCTGGCCTGCAACGCCCGTGGACGCTACCGGTGCAGGAGACACCTACGCCGCCGGCTTCCTCTACGCCCATTCCCTGGGACTTCCGCTCAAGGCCTGCGGAGAGGTGGGGTCGATAATCGCCGCCAAGGTGGTCGAAGTAATCGGCACCAAGATAGACATCCCCCGCTGGAGGGACGCAAAGGCAGAGATAAAGGACCTCGTGGCCAGGTATGCTTAAGGAGATTGTCCAGCGCCGAAGCCTCCGGAAAGGTGCCTCAGAGGTACCTACGGGACTGCTTTCCCTTGGGAAGGTCCGTTCCGCCGTAGTGTTCATCGACGTGGAGGACACCACCTTCGACCAGTGCAAAAACTCCGTCCTCTCCTTCTTCCGTGACCGCGGTATCAAGGCCGATATCTTCTTCTTCGACTTCCGCAAACTCTCCAAGGAGGAACGCCTCATAACCAGCATCACCACCACGGTGCTCAAGAAAGACCTCAACTGGTACGGCCGCCCTTCCCGGGAAAAAGTGGCCCTGATGCTCTCCGGGGAACCGGACCTTTTCGTTTCCCTGGTGGCCCGGCCTTCCTTTGCCCTGGAGTACATGGCCGCCAGTTCCCGCGCCCGCTTCAAGGTTGGCCGGTACGATGCTCCCGTCTTCGACCTCGTCTTCCGCGCAGAGAACCTTTCGGAGTACGATGCATTCCTGGAAATTGTAAAACTTCTTGACAAAGTAGCATGAAAAAGATCTTCCTACACTACATAATAGTCTTCCTTATCTCCATGGTGCCGCTCATCGAAATCCGCGGCGCCATCCCTTACGCAGTGGGCTTTGAACTGCCCCTGGTGCCGTCCATCATAGTTGCCGTCATAGGCAACATGCTGCCCGTACCCTTCATCTTCCTCTTTGCACGCAGGGTACTGGAATGGGGAAAGGACAAGAAGTACATAGGAAAGTTCTTCACCTGGTGCCTTGAAAAAGGCCATAAGGGCGGAGAGAAACTCCAGGCCAAGGCCGGCAGGGGCCTCTACATAGCCCTCCTGCTGTTCGTGGGCATACCGCTCCCCGGCACGGGTGCCTGGACCGGCACCCTCGCCGCCTCTCTCCTTGATATGGATTTCAAGAAAAGCACCATCTACATCATGGCCGGCGTCCTCCTTGCCGGAGCCATAATGCTCGCCGCCAGCCTTGGCGTCTTCGGCGCTATTTCTTTAGCGAAGTAAGTCCGGGCCCTTCTGTCGTCATTCCGGGCTTGACCCGGAATCTTTAACTACTAGTTATTTGACTACTTCCAGTAATCTGTCCGGATAATTGGAAATGATTGCATCCACATCGCAATCAACCATACGCTGTATCTCAGCGGGGTCATCCACGGTCCACGGAACCACCTTGATGCCGCGCTTGTGGCAGTAGGCGACATTCTCGGGGGTGACAACCTCATAGTTGGGACTCCACCATTCAGGCTTGAAGGAAATCTGTGGCAGGATGGTCTCGATATCAGCTTCTTCCTCCGTCAGATAAGAAAGGATGGTTCCCGGATAATGCTGGTGAAGATACTCCAGGGCCCTTACGTCAAAGGTCTGTACAATGAGCCTTTTGCCAAGTTTTGCACCAAGAAGCACTTCCATGCACTTGTCGCAGAACTCCTCGTATCCGGGCCAGAGAGTGCCTTCGCCCTCTCCGGTCCTGGACTTGATTTCAATATTGTAACCAGGCTTGAAACCCTTCTTGGCGGCATACTCCTCGCAGAAAGCGATGAGGTCCTTGGCCAGCGGCTTCACCTCCGCCACCTTGACCTGATCAGGCCAGCGCTTTACGAAGCGGAGACCCACATCGTACTTGAGAATGCTGTCGTAAGGCATGGTGTAGAGGTACTCCTTGGGGTCTTCGGGCATAATCAAGGAACCGTCCGGACGGGTGGAGTAACGCGGATGGAAATAATTGTCGTGCGAAACCACCACCTTCCCGTCGGAAGACAGCTGAAGGTCAAACTCCAGGGTCTTTATCCCCAGGTCAATGGCATTTTTCATTGCCGATACCGTATTCTCCGGCATCAGCCCCGCTCCGCCGCGGTGAGCCTGAAGGTCAATGGTCTTTTTCCCGCAGGAAATGCTCAGCATGGCAACTGCTGCCAAAACAAGCGTCAATTGTAAGTTTCTCATTATTAATTATTTAAATGGTTTCACCCCGGTTAAAACGCCTGGGTTAAAACACCCAAAACGTTATGTGTCAATTATTTACATTTGCGCACCCCTTTGCCGCACTGCTTCAAAAAGCAGAATAGCCGCGCTCACGGAAACGTTAAGGCTGTCAAGGCGCCCCAGCATAGGTATGCGGATGTGGGCGTCCGCCGCCTGCCGCCAGGGCTGGGTAAGTCCCGTGGACTCCGTTCCCATCACAATGGCAATGCCGCGGCGCATGTCCGTATCGTAATAAAGCTCGGAATCCTGCAGCTGGGCCGTGAGGATGGCAATCCCCCGCTCCTTCAGGAAGGCAATCACCTCTGCCGATGACGCCGCCACCACCGGCACCGTAAACACAGCCCCGATAGAAGCACGTATCAAATTTGGATTATAAATGTCCGTCAGAGGGTCGCACACTATCACTGCCGATGCCCCTGCGGCATCCGCACTCCTCAGCACCGCGCCCAGGTTCCCCGGCTTCTCCACTGCCTCCAGCACCACAATCAGCGGATTCTCCGACAGCACCAGGTCCTCCAGACAGGTCTGCCTAGCCTCCACCTCAGCAATGATGCCTTCCGTGCCTTCACGGTAAGCGATTTTGCGGTATAATTGAGATGGTATTTCAATTATTAAAGATTCCGGATCAAGTCCGGAATGACTGAGAAGTGCTATCTCAGGACAGTGAAAAACTGTTCTGACCTTGTAACCGGCCTCGATGCAATGTTCCAGTTCACGCCTTCCCTCAACCACAAACAGCCCCTGCTCCCGCCGTGCAGAAGACTTCTCCTGCAGCAGCAGAAGGTTCTTCACCTTCGGGTTGGTAGCAGATGTGATTGATTCTATTCTCACGTTGTTAAAGATTCCGGATCAAGTCCGGAATGACGAAAGCTAGAATTTCTCCGGACGCATCATGGGGAAGAATAAGACATCCTGGATGGCTTCGGCGCCGGTCATGAACATGGTGAGGCGGTCGATGCCAATGCCGATGCCGCTGGTGGGAGGCATGCCGTATTCCAGGGCGCGGACGAAGTCGTAGTCGATGTACATGGCTTCATCGTCACCCTTGCTCTTGAGGGCGGCCTGCTCCTCGAAGCGTTCAAGCTGGTCGATGGGGTCGTTAAGCTCAGAATAGGCGTTTGCCAGTTCCTTGCCGCCCACGAAGAGCTCGAAGCGCTCCGTGAGTGTGTCATCGTGCCTGCAACGCTTGGTGAGAGGACTCATCTCAACGGGATAGTCTATCACGAAGGTAGGCTGGACCAGGTTCTTCTCACAGTACTCGCCAAAGATAGCGTCGATGAGCTTGCCTATACCCATTTCCGGGCTTACCTCAACGTTCAGCTTTTTGCAGGTTTCACGAAGGGCGGCCTCGTCCATACCCTTCACATCCACGCCTGCATACTCCTTGATAGCCTCAAGGATGGGCAGCCTGCGGAAAGGTCCCTTGAAGGAAATCTCCTGACCGCCGATGGTCTTCACAAGACCGCCGGTAGCCTCCGCCACCTTCTCCAGCATCTTCTCCGTGAACGCCATCATCCAGATGTAGTCCTTGTAGGCGATGTACATCTCAACGCAGGTGAATTCCGGGTTGTGGGTCTTGTCCATGCCCTCGTTGCGGAAGTTCTTGGCAAACTCGTAAACGCCTGAGAATCCGCCAACTATGAGTCTCTTGAGATACAGCTCGTTGGCAATACGCATGTACATATCCACGTCCAGCGCGTTATGGTGCGTGATGAACGGACGCGCCGTGGCGCCGCCGGGAATGGCCTGCAGGATGGGGGTCTCCACCTCCAGGCAGCCTTCAGCGTTGAAGCACTCGCGCATGGTATTGATAATCTGGGTACGCTTCAGGAACACTTCCTTCACCTGCGGGTTCACCACCAGGTCAACGTACCTCTGGCGGTACCTCAATTCCGGATCCGCGAAACCGTCGTGGACTGTACCATCGGCATCAGTCTTGACGATGGGGAGGACCCTGAGGCTCTTGGAGAGCACCGTCAGTTCCTTGGCATGAACGGAAAGCTGGCCCGTCTGGGTAAAGAAGGCAAAGCCCTTTATGCCTATGATATCGCCAATGTCCAGCAGCTTCTTGAAGACTGTGTTGTACATGGTCTTGTCCTCATCGGGGCAGATCTCGTCCCTCTTTACGTACACCTGGATGCGGCCCTCGCTGTCCTGCAGCTCCATGAAGGACGCGGCGCCCATGATGCGGCGGCTCATGATGCGTCCCGCTATGCACACATCCTGGAAGTTGTTCTCCTCCGGCTTATACCCCTCTGCGATAGCCACAGTGGTAGTATTCACCGGATAAAGCGGTGCCGGATAAGGATTAATCCCCAGCTCGCGAAGCTTCTGCAGTGACTCCCTGCGTCCCAGCTCCTGTTCATTCAAATCTGTAATTGCCATATTTCGATTATATATTTATGCAAAGTTCTACCGGACAGTGGTCCGAGCCGTATATTTCGTTGTGGATTTCCGTGGAGACGATGGCGTCTTTCAGGGCGTTGGAGACCACAAAGTAGTCGATGCGCCAGCCCACGTTCCGCTCGCGGGCGTTCATGCGGTAGCTCCACCAGGAATACTTGACATCCGTGGGGTGCTGGAAGCGCCAGGTGTCCGTGAAACCGGCGGCGAGGAGCTCCGTGAATTTAGCACGTTCCTCGTCAGAGAAACCGGCGTTGAAGTGGTTTGTGGCGGGATTCTTAAGGTCGATTTCCTGGTGCGCCACATTGAGGTCTCCGCAGAAGACCACGGGCTTGGGAAGGCCTGCCAGATAGTTCCTGAGAGCGTCTTCCCACTGCATGCGGTAGTCAAGACGCCGGAGGCCGTCCTGGGAGTTTGGAACGTATGCGCACACAAGGAAGAACTTGTCATACTCCAGCGTGATGAGCCTGCCTTCCGTGTCGTGCTCCGGAATGCCCATGCCGTACTTCACGCTGAGCGGAGTGTGTTTTGTGTACACCGCCGTGCCGGAGTAGCCTTTCTTCTCCGCGTAGTTCCAGTACGATTCATAACCCAGAAACTCCAGGTCTATCTGCCCCGGCTGGACCTTGGTTTCCTGCAGGCAAACGAAGTCAGCGTCCAGCTCCGTGAAGATGTCCGCGAAGCCTTTCGATGCTACGGCGCGAAGGCCGTTGACGTTCCAACTGATTAGTTTATACTCCATGTAGGGCCGTCTTTAGTGTCTTTTACGGAGATGCCGGCGGAGGCGAGGAGGTCGCGGATGCGGTCGCTTTCCGGCCAGTTCTTTTCCGCACGGACTTTGGCGCGGGCTTCAAGGACGATGTCCATGGCTGCGTCAAGGGCCTTTTCCCACTTGGCGCTGCCGGCGGAGGCTTCATCGTCAACGAGGCCGAGGACGCCGCCAACAACATCGTCAAAGAGCTTTTTCATTGCGGCTTTGTCAGCGTCGCTGAGGGTGCCGGCGTTGATGAGCTTCACAGCCTCGAAGAGGTGGGCGATGGCGATGGGGGTGTTCATGTCGTCGCAGAGGGCTTCTTCGATTTTGTCGCGAAGTGCGTCAACCACGGGAGATTTCTCCGCTTCGCCTTCGGCTCCGGTCGAAATGACAGACCAGGCATCCATGAGCCTTCTGTAGCCTTTTTCAGCGGCCTGGAGGGCTTCGTTGGAGAAGTCCAGGGTGCTGCGGTAGTGGGCCTGGAGGATGAAGAAGCGGATGGTCATGGGGCTGTATGCCTGGTCCAGGAGCTTGTGGCTGCCGGAGAAGAGCTCCGGAAGCGTGATGAAGTTCCCCAGGGACTTACCCATCTTCTGGCCGCCGATGGTAATCATGTTGTTGTGGACCCAGTAGTGTACGCCCTGAGTGCCGCGGGAGGCCACATTCTGGGCAATCTCGCACTCGTGGTGCGGGAACATGAGGTCCATGCCGCCGCCGTGGATGTCGAACTCCTCTCCAAGGTATTTCTCTCCCATGACGGAGCACTCAAGGTGCCAGCCCGGGAAGCCGTCTCCCCAGGGAGAAGGCCAGCGCATGATGTGCTCCGGCTCAGCCTTCTTCCAGAGGGCAAAGTCATATGGGGCGCGCTTGTCACTCTGGCCGTCCAGCTCACGGGTGCCTTCCAGCGTTGCCTCAAGGGTGCGGCCGGAAAGGACGCCGTAATGGTGGTCCTTGTTGTATTTCTGGACGTCGAAGTACACGCTGCCGTTGCTTTCATACGCATATCCGGCCGCGAGAATCTTCTTCACGGCTTCTATCTGCTCTATGATGTGGCCGCTGGCACGGGGCTCTATGGACGGGCTCTGGCAGCCAAGAAGGCGCATGGCCTCATGGTAGCGCTCCGTATAGTACTGCACTACCTCCATGGGCTCCAGCTGCTCCAGGCGGGCTTTCTTTGCTATCTTGTCCTCGCCTTCGTCGGCATCGTGCTCCAGATGGCCTACGTCCGTGATGTTACGCACGTAACGGACCTTGTAGCCAAGGTATTTGAGCAGTCTGAACAGCACATCGTACGTTACGCCGGGACGGGCATGGCCCAGATGGGCGTCCCCGTAAACGGTGGGGCCGCAGACGTACATTCCGGCCCTGCCCTCATGAATGGGCTTGAAGAGTTCCTTCTGCCGGGAAAGCGTATTTGTCAAAAAGAGAGGTCTCATTATTCTCTGAATAGTTTCAAACTGCTAATATACGAAAAAAACCGCCCCCGGCAAAGGGGACGGCTTTCTTTCAATACCAAGACTCTTACTTCTTGATGAGTTTCTTGAGGCTGATGGGAGCTTCGACCTTGGGGCTCTTGGCCTTCAGGCTCTTGCGGCCGGTGTCAACCTTAACAGCGCTCTTGTGGAATCTGGGAGCAACAGTAAGCTCAGCAGTCTTGGGCTGGCCCTTGCCAAAGGCCTTGACGGCCTTGACGGAGGCCTTACCCACTGAAGGAGCCTTGATTGCAGGAGCACTTGCCGCTACTGCAGGAATCTGGACAGTGCTTACGCCATAGCGGCCGGTTGCAGCGCCAGTTTCGTCGAACTCCATGATATAGATCTTACTCTCCTTGCCGGGATTCCAGATGCGGACATAAAGGCCCTCTTCACCTTCGGCCCAGAGATAATCAGTGGGGTTGGAAAGTCCCAGGAAGTCCTCTTCGTATGCACGGATCAGTACCTCGACGGAGCCATCGTAATAGTAGGCCAGATCTTCGTCAGTGTCTTCTTCAAGATAGAAGTACTTGATTCCGGGAACCGTGGCTTTCAGGTAGCAGTAGGTCTTGCCATCATAGTCAAACGGATCACCGTCAAGTTCTACGCTCCAGTTCTCCTGAAGTGAGAGATCAAGGGGCTCTACAGGGACCTCTTCGATGCCCTGGATAACCTCCATGTGCCACTCGCCGGTAGGATTACCGTTCACGTCGATTGCGATGAGGTATGCTTCAACGCCGTTATAAACGCCGCTCCAAGCACTCACTGCAGGCACAGAGTTGTATACTGCATTGTACTCAATAAGTTCATCCATTGTATAATTACCAAGATAGGACTTGATGTCTGCGGCCTCGGCCTTTCCGATAGCGTCGATGCCATCTTCTTCAAGAGAACCTTCTTCATAGAGGCTGATCAGGAAGTAAGGGGCGTCGCAGACAGTGGCCACAATTGCCTGAGGGTAATCCGCTTCGCCGGTATCTACAGTGGCGTCGTAGTTCACGGCCCAGTTTTTCTTCTCTACCCAGTTGATGGGCTCTTCCTCATAAACGGGGATCTCGATTACGGAGTCTCCGTAAGTGCTGAGGATGTTGCCGTTGGCATCGAAGGCGGCGATGTAGATGTGGGTTTCGCCGGTGACACCATAGGTGGAGAGATAATCGAGGAAGAAGCCGTCCTCGTCAACTTCCGTGGCGATTTCTGACATCTCATAGCCACTGGCCAGGTAATCCTTCACCTGGGTCTGGGCAGCGTTGAAGTAATTCTTGATGTCACCGTCCAGATAGTAATCCAGTTCATCGGCGGTGTAGGATTCAACCATGACGTAAGCTGCGCCGGGGGTATAACCCTCTACATAATAGTACTTGCTCTCGTAGCCTTCAATCCAGCCGTCAAACTTGGCGTACCAGTCAGGGTTGACTGTAAGGTTCAGGTTCCAGTCGTAGGTTTCAAGGGCGTCTGTGGTCTTGGTAAACTCAATCACGGAGTAACCCTTGTCAAGAATACCGTTGGCATCCATGGAGACAATGACGAGCTGATACTTTCCGGCGGGGAGGCCATAGAAAAGAATCTCGGTACCATCGTTGATCTCATTGTAGTAGAGCTCGGGGATAGCTTCCGCGCGGGTCTCGTCCCAGGCTTCCATCTCTTCTGCAATATCGTCTTCCATTTCTGCCTGAAGGGCGGTGAAGAATGCATTAGGATCTGCGGCAAGAGCGGCTGCAAGGTCCTCTTCTTCTGACAGGTCAACAAGGATGGGGTTGTAGAACTTCTGGGTGTCAGTG
This sequence comes from Bacteroidales bacterium, assembly GCA_024694675.1. Taxonomy (GTDB): domain Bacteria; phylum Bacteroidota; class Bacteroidia; order Bacteroidales; family UBA932; genus Cryptobacteroides. Next base: position 10,972 of record JAILJO010000113.1, read on the forward strand.
TTGCTCACCTCGAAGACCTCAAGCTGTCCATAGCTGTAGTAGCCTTCAATCCATTCGCAACCTAAATACTTCACATTCCAGTTAAGCTTGAAAGCGTCACCGTTCTGCTGCTGGGATCCGGGAACCTTGATGTAGGCGACAGCGCCTTCAGCAACCTCAGCACCGGATACGGCAGTAACGACTATAACAGCCTCCTGGCCTTCCTCAACGGCATCCAGGACAACTGCAATCTTTACGGAAGCCTCGGTGGCGCCGGCTGCGATGTTAACCACGGGCTCAAAGGCAAGGGCCAGGGCGCTGATTGCGGCATAGCCTTCCTGGGCCTCGGAGCCAACTCCAAGAGTCACGGAGATTTCCTTCTCAGAAGCCTTGCTCAGGGAAACCTTGACCACGGCTTCACCGTTGTCGTCAAACACATCGCTCTCAGCTGCGATGCTCACAGAGACCTTATCCTCATCTTCCTTGTCACCGCCATTATAATTCTTTGCGGGAATCTTGATGTAAGCCACGGAGTTCTTGCCCACGGAAGCGCCGGTAGCGCTGGCGATGGTAATCACGGCCTCCTGATTCTCAAGGATCTCTGCATCTTCCTTCACCTTAATGGTAACAGGGAGGGATGCGGTTCCGGCGGGGATGGTTACGGAACCCTCGAAGTCAAGAGCGTTGGAATCTACGGCAGTGAAGCCTTCTTCAGCCTCAGAGCTTAGACCAAGGATAACGGTAATGTCCTTGTTGGACGCTGAATTCAGGGAGAGTTTTACGACTGCCTGGCCATCTGCATCAAACGCATCATTCTCTGCGGTAATGCTTACCTCGATGACCTTGTCGATGATCTCCTGAAGTTCATCACAAGAGGTCAGAGACACTCCTGCGAGGACAGCCATCACGGCTGCCAGAAAACGGTTTTTCATCATACTTGTTCGTTGTTTTAAGAATACACCTAACTTTAACTTGGCCGCAATATATGAATTATTTATTAAAAATTATTAATTTTGCATAAAAATTGCACGGAAAATGATGAAAACTCCCCGAATAACCCTTTTTGCCGCAGTTGCAGCACTGCTTTTTTCCTGTGACATCCCCGCCACGGAAGATCCCGTTTCCGGTCTCAAGATAGACCCCTCTGCCATCAATTTCGCCTATGAAGGCGGAGAACAGATTGTCAACATTACCGCTACTGACGCGTGGACTCTGGAGTCCGCCGGCGCAGACTGGTGCAGATACTATCCGGAATCCGGCAAGGGAGATTCCCCCGTCAAGATAGTCGTCTCAGAGAACCTTGACAGGAACAACGGCCGCAGCACTGAGCTCACGCTCAAATCCGGAAGCCTTTCCGCCACCCTCACCATAACCCAGGACGTCAACTCGGACAATTCCTCCTTCTATATTAATAAGAAGAACGTCGAGGTCCCCGCGGAAGGCGGCGAGTTTGATATTACCGTGGTCTCGGAGAAGGTGGATTACGAAATAACCATCGTCGCCGGCTGGATAACCGAGCTTTCCCGCAGCGGAAACCGCACCACCGGAGAAACCATCCGTTTCAAGGCCGATGCCAACCCCAGCGACAAAAACACCCGTACCGGCATCGTCTCCGTATGCACTATGGACGGTTCCTGCATACCTGTAACGGTGAAGCAGATTACCTGGCCCAAGTACGCCCACATGAACATCGGCTACCGCTTCACCGCCACCTGGTGCGGCTGGTGCCCCTATATGGACGAGGTCTTCCACAACACGGCCATCGACCCGGCAAATCACTTCCAGTTCATCACTTTCCATGCCTCACCGGGCTATCCCCTCTACTTTGCGGACAGCGATCCGCTCTGCACCGTTTACGGCATCCAGGGCTACCCCACAGGCGTACTTAACGGCTGGAAAGAGATATCCAACAACACCAACATCTCTGCCGGCGTAAACAAAGTTGCAGAGAGTATCAAGCAGTTCGAAGAAGACTTCCGCTGCACCACCGGCATCAGCGTAAGTTCCTCCCTGAGCGGCAACACCCTCAATGTGGAGGCTTCAGTTAAGGCTGTTCCCGGAGAGTATTCCATACTGGCCTTCGTCATTGAGAGCGGAATAATCCAGGCCCAGACCCTGTTCCATACAGATAACACTCCCACAGAGACCGTTTCCGACTTCGTGCACGACAACGTGGCCAGAAAGACCATCACAAACAGTCCCAAAGGTGACGCTTTCACCGCCACTGAAGAAGCATCCAACTTCACCTGGAGCACTACTCTTGACGGTTCATGGTCCAAGAGCAACCTCTTCGTGGCCGTCCTTGTGCTTCGCTCATACAACGAATCTACCGGCAGCAAGGCCAAGCTATCCTACCCCAACTACTATGTGGCCAATTCCGTAATCGCCGCCGTCGGCTCTTCAAAGGAAATGCAGAATGAAAAATAGGATTCTACTCATACTGGCAGCTTTTGTCTCCCTCAGCCTCAACGCCCAGACCCTTCCGGACGTGAAGGTGGAAGACCCCGCCGGGAAAGCCGTGAGCACACGGTCCCTGCTGGACGGAAAGTCGCCCTTCGTTATTACTTTCTGGGCCTCCTGGTGCAAACCCTGCCAGAGGGAGCTTGCCGCCATTGAAGAGGCGGCTCCGGACTGGGCAGGAAAGTACCCCCTCAGGATATATGCCGTGAGCGTTGACGACAGCCGCAGCATAGCGGAAGCAAAGGCTCTTGCCGCATCGTCAGAATGGCCTGTAACCGTACTTTTTGACACAAAGCAGGCGCTCAAGCAGGCTCTGAAGGTCACCTCCATACCGCACGTCTTTGTCTATGACAAAAACGGAAAACTGGTATGGAACCACATGGGATACATCCCTGGCAGCGAGGATGAACTTCTCCAAAAAGTACTTGAAACAGAATGAGTTTCAAGGGAATAGCACTGGCTCTTGCCCTGCTTGTTCCCGCAGCGGCCTACTCCCAGGGAAACGTTCACGGAAGCCTTGAGAGCAATACCGTATATGACGATGAAACATCGTCCCCCTACCACGGTTTCCATTCCAACAATTACCTCCGCCTGGACTACATGAAAGGCCATCTCAGCGCCGGGCTCCAGGGGGAATGGTACCCTTCTCCCCTGCCTGGATATGACCGTTCCCTCCATGGATTCGGCGTTCCGTTCAAGTACGTGAGCCTGGAAACGGGCAAGTGGTCTGTAAGGCTGGGTGACTTCTACGACCAGTTCGGCTCCGGCCTGGTCCTCCGCAGCTGGGAAGACCGTGACCTTGGCATTGCCAACTCCCTTGGCGGCGTCCGCTTCACCGGCAGTTTTCTGGACGATAGACTCTACCTCACCGTCCTTTCCGGCGCTCCCCGCCAGGGCCTCAGCTATGCAAAATCCCTCGTTAGCGGGGCCGATGCAACCCTTGACCTTGGGGCTCTCTCCTTTGGTTCATCTTTGGTAGCAAGGACGGAGCGGGCGCAGGATGAAGACATGGCTCTCCTTCTTGGAGAGGATGCCCCAAAAAGCGTCCTCATGTATTCCGGAAGGGTCAAATTTGTTCGCGGCCCGTTCCATACAAAAGCGGAAATGGTCCTGAAAAGCCGGGATTTTACCGCCGTTCACAATGCCACGGGAAGCGATTCCTATATACTTGAAGGCGGCCGTGCTTTCACCTGGGATTTCATGTATTCAAGCAAGAAGCTGCTTGCAAGCGTTACCTACAGGTACCTTTATAACATGGATTTCGCGGCAAGGCGGACGCTGGGGACAAAAGTGCTTTCAAATACCCTGAACTATCTCCCCGCCCTTTGCAAGCAGCAAACATATATGCTCGCATGCCTGAACCCGTATGAAACGTACTCCGAGGGCGAATCCGGCTTTGCGGGCAGCGTGTTCTATCACCCTTCATGGCTGAAGGGCCTGGCCTTCCACATGGGCGGCAGCTGGATTGACGCGCTTGGTAAAGTCCTTCCGCTGAGGGAAACCAATTACCTGGCATACCGAGACATCTATTTTGACGCCACTTACCGCTGGTCCAGGAAGCTCAAGACAACGCTATACGTCTCCATCCAGGAGAACTCCCCCACCCACGGCAACCGCAAGGCAACCAATGCCCAGAACGTCTTTGTGCTGGACGGAACGTACAAATTATCCTCAAAGTATTCAATTCACACAGAATTGCAGTATCTTTACTCCCAGGAACTCACCAAAGACTGGATGGCGGCGCTTCTGGAGCTTGGCATGGCGCCCAACTGGAGCTTCTCCATTAGCGACATGTACAATCACGGAAGCACAAAGGACCATTACTGGAATGTGAACGCTTCCTACAACCAGGGCGGGTTCAGGATCATGGCAGGGTACGGCCGCAACCGCGAGGGCATGGTATGCTCCGGCGGCGTATGCCGCTACCAGCCGGAGTACAAAGGCGCCTTCATTAAGGCCCAGTGGATGTTTTAGACAATGAAAAAGTATCTACTCATACTGCTCTGCGCCCTCGTCTCCTGCGTTGGCCAGAAGGAAGATCCGGAGGACGATATCACCCCCGGAGGCTCTTCCGCAGGGGCCGGAGCGGGCATCGTCCTTGATTTCACAGCCACATGGTGCGTGAACTGCCCCAGGATGACAACAGCCATAGAAGAAGCCGCCGCTGTACGCTCCATTATACCCATCTGCGTCCATTACCAGGACGCATTTGAATGCAGCCATGGGACAGAACTTATAAGCAAATATGGCGTTGAGGCATATCCCAGCGCCGTTATGAACATGTCAAAAGCCACGCTCATAACGGCCACCTCCAAAGACCTTATACTTGCAAAGCTTGACGCCGCCAAATCCTCCAAGGCACCCTGCGCCATAGAAGCATCCCTTGCCGCTGACGGCTCTGTCAAAGTCAAGGTAACGGCAGCGGAAGAAGGCACCTATACCCTTTCCGCGGTCCTTCTGGAAGACGGCCTTGTGAGCGCACAGACGGGCGCAGGTGACAACTACGTCCACAATAACGTGTTCCGCGGATTCCTCCAGGGAAATCTGCTTGGAGACTCCCTGGGGCAGCTTGAAAAGGGCGCTTCCGTAGAGCGCAGCTTCAGCGCCGGGGCCGTTACGGACAAGCATCACGTGGCAGTTTTCGTCTGCCACGACGGAACAGTAAATGCAGCAACAGACCTTAAGATATGACAATCATTGACGGAAAAGCCGTTTCCGCGGCACTCAAAGAAAGCGTGAAGCAGCGCGTCGCAGAGCTTCCTGAAAAGTACGGAAGGGTTCCGCACCTTGTAGTTGTCCGCGTTGGGGAAGACCCCGCCAGCGTGGTGTACGTTCGCAACAAGGAAAAGGCCTGCGAGGCCGTTGGAATCAAGAATTCCACCATAGTACTTGCGGAAAGTACCTCTGAAGAAGAGCTGCTTAACCTCATCATGGCGCTGAATTCAGATGACACCGTGGACGGCATCCTGGTGCAACTTCCCCTTCCCGGCCATATCTCCGAGGCCAAGGTCATAGAGACCATCGCACGCGAGAAAGACGTTGACGGCTTCCATCCCTACAACGTCGCCGGTCTGTGGCAGAAAACCCCTCACGTGGCGCCCTGCACCCCCGCCGGCATAATGAAGCTGCTGGCTTCAATAGGCGTAGATCCCAAGGGCAAGAGGGCCGTCGTTATTGGCCGCAGCAACATTGTGGGCCTTCCTGTTGCCAAGATGCTCCTTGACGCCAACGCCACCGTTACAATGTGCCATACACGCACCGTAGACCTCCCGTCAGTTACCCGCCAGGCGGAAATCCTTGTGGTTGCCGCCGGCCGCGCCAAAATGGTTACCGGGGACATGGTAGCCCCCGGTGCAATAGTAATAGATGTTGGAATGGACCGTGACCCGGAGACCGGCAAACTCTGCGGAGACGTAGACTTTGATTCCGTCGCGCCAATTGCCGGCGCCATCACTCCGGTTCCCGGCGGCGTAGGGCCAATGACCATTGCCTGCCTCATGGAAAACACCCTGGAGTGTTTCCTCGCAAACAGATAAAAAATGCCTCCCAGTCCGGGAGGCAATTTTTTTAAAGCTTTCTGGCCTTTACGGCTTTCTTCTGGTCCTTGGGGACGAAGACTTTGCCGCGGTGAGGCCTGTCATAGGAGCCGCGCTTAAGCGCAGGGGCCTTGGTGAGAGGTGCAGCTGCCGCCTCAACCCTTTCCATGGTGAACGGGAACACTGCAACGTTCTCATTGTACACAAACCAGCCCATCTCCTTCTGGCTCCAGCCAAAGTACTTCATGTCGTAGAAGAGAGTGGTATACTCTTCCTGCTCAGATTCATCACCTATCAGGGCAGTAACTTCCACAGGCTTCAGGGTGGCGGACTTGCCATCGTCAGAGAGCTTTGCAACGGCCAGGTCTATATCTTCCCTTTCGATGATATAGATGCCGGGAGTTGCGTGGGTACCCTTGTAGAAGACTTCGCCAAGGAACACTTCCTCTACGGTATCGTCATACTCCGTGTCGTCATAAGTCTGGATGTACTGGGCGGTGAAATACATGTCACCATCGTCAAAGAAGGTCACCAGGGACTCCAGGTTCATCTGCATCCAATCCGTTTCCTCTACTTCAAGTGTCTCCCAGCCGGAAACCTGATACATGTAATTGGCTTCCAGGCTCTCAATGTTAAGGATGTAGGTAACATCCCTTGCCGGGCGGCCGTCCGTCCTGCCGTTGACTTTCCATGTGCCAACCCATTTCAGGAATTCCTGTGTAGGAGCCTCTTCCTTTACCTCAAAGCATACGGATGCATATTCACCCGTGAGCTTATACTCTGAATCCACGGCGATGATGAAAGCATACCAGTCTCCGTGCCTCAGCGGATCAAGGTAAATGGTGGCAGGACCTGTATAAACATAGTTCTCACGCACATCCTTATCCATGCCCATGACCCAGTCCAGCTCATTCTGCATGAATTTGAGCTTGTCGTTGTCATAGGACTGGTAATCTGCCAAAGACAGGACGCTGATAAGATAAATGACATTGTTGGGAACCGTGGTGGACACTGCGTCCACAGTTTCTCCACTCAAATCCTGCCTGCCGGCGTACTCTACGACCCAGGTCTTGTTTTCTTTGACCGTAATGGTCTGCTCCGTCTGCTGGCCATTTCCGCCACCGCCGTTACCGCCGCCGTTGCCGCCGTTATTCTGGCGCTCCGGACGGATGTGCTTGCGGCAGCCTGTGAGGGCCGCTATGGCTATTGCCATTATGAATAATACTCTTCTTGCTTTCATAATTCAATCTCCTTTTGTGCAAAGATATGCAAAATCCCGGCCAATTGTACCTGAAACGGTCAGGAACACTTATTTCTTGTTCGCAAAAAGGGCCACTCGGGACTCAAGGTAAGCCTTTGCATCGGCCCAGCGGTAATACGGGCCGTCAACGGGAGCCAGGGAACCAAGCTTCACTTCTTCCCCGTTGTGGAGTACTTTTACCAGCACTTCGCCCTTCTTATTACACTTCTTGGGAGTGTAGAACACGAACTGCATGTTGGTGGCCTTTGGGGAACGAAAACTCTGGAAAACGGTTATAAGGTCGTCCGGATTGGCGGGGTACCTGTTGAAACCATCGATGTCCATAATCATGAGGAGGGCCATCATGACGTGGTCGTGGCCAAAGCGGAGGTCTGCGCCGCGTTCGCCGGAGGAGAGGCGTGTATCGGCCTTGGAAATGATATCGTCGACGATGGAGCTGCAGGTGATGCGGTACGGGAGGTACTCGCGGAAGCGCTCGTAGTTGTCAGTTTCCCAGAGGGTGGCATACTCTTCCGGTGTGAAAATGCCGCTGACGTCCACCCGTTCGTCCTCGCGGAGGCTGTTCATGCCGGCGACGAACATGTAGAGGTTGAAGAAGACATCGAAGGGAACACGACGGCCAAGGGCTTTGTCCGGATCCTTGAACATGCGGCCCAGGACTTCCTTGTACTGGGGGAAACGCCTCAGGAAGAACTCCTCAGAGCTTTCCGGGTAAGGGAAAATAGTTTCCGGTCCCTTGTAAGCGAAGGGGTTGTAGCGCTCGTTGGGGCGGGTGGCCTGGATGTCAAGCTTTCCCTGGTGGGCGTAGATATCGGCCTTGGGAGCTTCGCGGGAAAGGGAGGCTACACACGCGGCCATGCTCATTATTGAACGGGTCGATGCCGACGAGCACGCGTCCACCCGGCTGCCTTTGCCGAAGGCCTTTGGGAAAGATTCCACCATGGTTTTGGCAATCTGGACGTGCTGCTGCCAGCCAAGCTCCGTGAGATCTCCAACGCGGTATTCCACATACTTCCAGAACGATTCTACGGAAGCATACAGTTCACTTCCGTAAGGGGTGAGGTTGCCGGAGGCGGAACCCTCACGCAGCATATCCAGAAGCACGGTGTATGCCTTGGCTGTATATGCATAGCGGGAGCCATGGCGGCCGTAATGGCTTATGTATGTGGCCTCGTAGCCCTTTGGTGCGGGGGTTCCGGGCCTTGCGGACCAGTCCAGGACGCCGTCCAGGCCGGAAGCCATGTTCCAGTCTTCACGCACCTTCGCCCTAACCTCCTCCGCAGACTGGCTCTGTGCAAACAACGGCGACAGGGCCGCTATGGCAAGTATCAGACAGATGAATCTCTTCACGGTATTGTTGTTAAATGTTCATTCCTTCGGCTGTGAGTTTCAGGCGGCCCTGAAGTCCTTCGGTCTTCACTTCAACCTCCTTGCTTTCACCGGGCATGAGGAAGAAATAGTTGTCAGAGTACCAAACAGGCAGGGCAAGGTCTCCCGTTGCAGTGTCAACGGCCTTGAGCCTTATCATAAGGGCGGGAGTCTTGCCGGTGTTCTTCACTATATACTTGTGGGCCTCCCTGCTCTTCCGGAGGGTCACGTGCGTCTTTTTGAGCGTACGCAGCGCCTGCCAGTTGCCTTCCTCAACGCCCTGCCAGTAGAAGTTGTCGGAGAGGACGGAGCCATCGGCGGCAGTGAGTTCAAGCTTGATGAAATACGTCTCCGTAATGCCTTCCGGGACTTCCACGGGGAAGCAGTCAACGGTCTGGTCTTCCGGAATGTCAAGCGGCATGCTGCGGGTCCAGACTTCCTTTCCGTAAAGGTCAAGGATGCGGGCGGTGGCAGTGAGCCCTGCTAGCGGACCGGCGTGGTAATTCACCACAACAATGCTGTCCTTGACGGGGTTGAGCATGATGTGGACGGGCTCGCAGGCCTTCTTGCAGCCAAAGAACGCGCCCGTAGGCTCGAAGAAGTAGTCGTAGGTCTGCCATACCATGGACGGCCATGCGGGATGGCTCATCCAGAGGAGGATACCGCGGCGGTATTCGCTCCTGGACTCGAAGATGGAACGGTAGCCCTCGTAGTTGATCCACTGGCCAAGCTGCGAGAACTCTTTGGCACCGGAATGCCATCCAAAGCCCTTCTCAAGGGCGTTGTTGAAGGTGGTGCACCTCTGGGCGGACCATTTTCCGGCCTCTCCAAGGGTGTAGTCATGAAGACCGTAAAAGAGGTTCGGATGCTCCAGGGTGTTTACGGGTTCCACATTCTTCTTTCCAAGGGCACGGACCAGGTTTTCGTAGTTCATGACATTGGGCATGCCGCGTTCGCTGGAAATCTTGTCCTTGCTGGGCTGCTGGAAGAACTCCTTGGGCGGGAGGTAGCGGTAAGGACCGCCGCCACTCACGCCATCGGCCCCGGAATGAGGGAAGTAAAATGAACCGGGATGCTCCTCGGGGACCATCTGGTCCAGGTATTTGTCTATTTCCTCAGGCGGATAGCCCTCGTTCCTGCCGCAGTACAGGCCTATTGAGGGGTGGTTCCTTATGCGGCGGACATAACGGCGCGCGACCTCGTTGAAAAGCTGAGGGTCCGCGGGGTCCGGACCGTCGGCGGGATTGGCCAGCCAGAAGTCCTGCCA
>JAILJO010000122.1 GCA_024694675.1 Bacteroidales bacterium
CAGTTTCGGAGTGCAGCATGTGTGGGCGTCCATGGGACTCAATATATACTATGTGGCGATGTCAGTCATCGGCCTGTATAAGTGGAGGAAGGACAAGGTGCAGGTGGCGGAGGGGGAGATTCACCTTAATGTGATTACCAAAGGCGTTGCTTTCTGGAGCGGGATTGCCGCACTGGCGGGGACGCTGGCATTCGTCTGGATACTCCGGAAAACCGGCGATGCGGCCCCTGAGCTGGACGCGGCGGCTACGGTGCTGAGCATAATCGGCACATGGTGGCTGGCTATGTCCTACGTGGAGCAGTGGTTCATCTGGATTGTGGCCGATGTCATTACCACAACGCTTTGCATCGTCACGGGACAGTACGCGCTGGCGGCTTTGTACCTGGCATATATCGTTTCCGCCGTTTATGGGTATTTCCATTGGAAAAGACGTGGAAAAGTAGTAAATTCGGCCCCATGAAACTCATAGTCGGGTGCGCGAGACATTTATAAGCTCTCCTGCGGAGGGACTTCGGAAATATCATGGCATATAAGGAGACATACCCGTCGCAGCTTCTGTCCAATGCGGTGGAGGCAATAAGCTCACTTCCCGGAGTTGGAAGGCGGAGCGCTTTGCGTCTTGCACTGCATCTTCTGAAGCAGCCGGCGGACTCCGTGCACCATTTCACGGGGGCCATCAACGACCTTCGCGACGGGGTGTGCTACTGCCGCCGGTGCAGGATGATATCGGACAGCGAGGAGTGTGCGATTTGTTCCGATATGAAGCGCGACCACTCCGTCATCTGCGTCGTGGAGAGCGTCCGGGATGTCATGAGCATCGAGGCCACAGGCCAGTACCATGGCGTTTACCATGTGCTGGGCGGGATTATTTCGCCCATCGCCGGGGTTGGGCCAGGGGATTTGACAATCTCTGAACTGGTGGCACGAGTTGCTGCCGGTGAGGCGTCGGAAGTGATATTGGCGTTAATCGGCGACGTTGAAGGCGAAACCACCGCCTTCTACATATACAGACAGATAGAATCTTACGGTGTCAAGGTGACTTCGCTGGCCCGCGGACTGGGCTTCGGCGATGCCCTTGAATATGCCGATTCCTTGACACTTGGAAGATCAATAACCAATAGACAGTTATTCAAGCCATGAGTGATTTTAACGCGGCTGAGGCTTCGCGCTGCCTGCTTTGCAAAAAGCCCAAATGTGCTTTACAGGGCTGTCCGGTACACACACCTGTGCCGGAGTGCATGGCGCTGTACAGGCAGGGCCGCATTGACGAAGCGGCGGAGATGCTGTTCCAGAACAACCCTCTGTCAGCCATCACATCGCTGGTCTGCGACTGGAAGCAGTTCTGCTTTGGCCACTGCGTCCTGAACGTGAAGCAGGCGCCAATCCACTGGTACAAGGTGGAGCAGGAGATTTCCGGAGAGTATCTGTCACGCGTTATCCTTGGACGTAGGGACGATAGTCTTCTTGGCAAGCGGATAGCCATTGTTGGCGCCGGGCCGGCCGGCATTGCCGCCGCCGTCTGGCTGTACCAGAAGAGCGCTTCCGTGGTGCTGTTTGATGCAAATCCCCGCATGGGCGGCGTCCTGCGCTATGGCATTCCTGCCTTCAGGCTGGACAAGGCGCTTGTGGATGAATATGAAAGGATTCTGTCTGTTGTGGAGTTCCGTGGAGGTGTTGAGGTTGAGTCGGTTGCTCCACTTGCCGCAGAATACGATGCCGTGATTGTCTGCGCCGGCGCTGAAAAGCCCGCCTCGCTGCATATACCGGGTGATTCAGCAGCCATTCAGGCACTTCCGTTCCTGAAGGACCCGTCATCATATTCATTGGGACGCAAAGTGATAGTAATCGGTGGCGGAAACGTGGCCATGGATGCCTGCCGCACGGCCCAGCGCCTTGGCGCGGAGACGTGGGTGTATTACCGCAAGACCATCGAGAACATGCCTGCGAACCCTCTGGAAGTGGAGGAGGCTAAGGCAGACGGCGTACAGTTCTCAGTGTTCCAGGCCCCCGTGGAGGTTCGCCCCGGCGGAGTGGTGTTCTGCGACTGCGAGAACGTTGTCCCGGAAGGCGGCGGCCGTGTTGTGACAAGAATCATCCCCGGCACAGAGCACTTTGTAGAGTGTGACACGCTAATCACGGCCATCTCAGAGACACCGGATTTCATGCTCCTTTCCGGAGCGGAATGCGGCGCCGACGGCTGGCCCGTGGTTGCAGACAACGGCCTTGTCTCCGGCTTCCACGGCAACGTCTACCTCGCCGGCGACTTCCGCCTCGGCCCCAAGACCGTAGTGGAAGCAGTTGCTTCCGCAAAGCTAGTAGTTGACAGCCTATGAAAGCGGTACTAATATATTCTGGAGGACTGGACAGCACCACTTTGCTGTATGAATACAGGGACAGCATTGAACTGGCTGTGTCTTTTGATTATGGTTCAAAGCATAATGCAAGGGAGATAGCTTGTGCACGTGAGAACTGCAAGCGGCTGGGTATCAAGCACCTCGTGATTCCGCTGGATTTCATGGGGCAGTATTTCAAGAGCGACTTGCTGCAGTCCGGCGGCGAGATTCCTGAAGGGCATTATGCAGACGAGAACATGAAAAGCACAGTTGTTCCGTTCCGTAACGGGATAATGCTTGCCATTGCTGCAGGTTTAGCAGAAAGCTATGACCTGGATACCATCATGATGGCTAACCACGGCGGAGACCACGCCATCTACCCTGACTGCCGTCCTGAGTTTGTGGACGCCTTTGCAAAAGCCGTCGAATCAGGTACTTACATAGGAGTTAAACTCCTCAGCCCCTACTGCAACATCACCAAACGTGACATTGCCCTCCGTGGCCGTGAACTTGGCATAGACTACTCGCTGACATATTCTTGCTACAAAGGCGGCTCCAAGCACTGCGGCAAGTGCGGCACCTGCACCGAGCGCCGCGAAGCCCTCGCCGGCTTCGACCCCACTGACTACGAAGAGTAATCGTCATTCTCGGGCTTGTCCCGGGAATCTCTGTCATTTGTTTGTTATTTTTATAAAAAATAATTACTTTTGCAGGCTGACTTTTCCGTAATGTCGGCAGGTTTATTATGTACAACCCCGTTCGGAGTGACTGGCCCGGACAAAAAACAGGAAAGAGATATGCTGAGTATCTTCTACAAAGAAAACGGAAAGATCCTCCTCTCCCAGTCGGAGAATGTTTTTCGTACCCTCAAACTCGAAGACGTAGTCTGGATAGACCTTGTCCAGCCCACCGGCGCGGAGAAACGCCTGGTGGAAGGCTTCCTTGGTACGGAAATCCAGAGCCGCGCGCAGGCGGAGGAAATTGAATCATCGTCCCGCTACTTTGAGACGGACGATGCCATCTTCGCAAATACCAACTTCCTTACCCCGGGCCCGGAAGAGTACGGTGAGCAGGCTGTATCCTTCACAATCGTGGAGCATACGCTTACCACTCTCCGCGAGGTGCCGCTGCGTTCCTTCACTGAACTCCAGCGCAGGATGCAGGTGAACCCCAAGCAGTACCCGTCGGGCTTCAGCGTTTTCGCCTCCATACTGGATCAACGTGTTGACCTTGATGCAGATATGATCGAGCTCCTCTCGAAGGAGATTTCCCAATACGCCAAGCAGATCAACGACCAGGAAGACATAGACCAGGAACTCCTCATCGACATTTCCCAGATGCAGGAGAACACCATGGTGGTCCGTGAGAACGTGGTTGATAAGCAGCGCCTCATCTCCAACCTCATGCGCTCCACCAAGGTGCCGCGCAGTCTGGAGAACAGGCTGAACGTGTTGCTTCAGGATATATCGTCACTCCTCAGTCACACCAACTTCTGCTTCGAGCGTCTGGAATACCTGCAGGACACCGTGGTGGGTCTTATCAACCTGGAACAGAACAAGATCATGAAGATCCTTGCCGTTGTTTCAGTGTTCCTCATGCCTCCCACCCTCATCGCCGGCTTCTACGGCATGAATGTCCGCCTTCCCATCATCGCCGCAGACAACCCCAACGCCAATTTCTGGAACTGGGTTATCATCATCGGCCTAATGGCCCTCAGCTGCGTGCTGGTGTTGGTGCTTTTCAAAAGGAAGAAACTCCTGTAGCTTATAGCACTTTCTGCTCCATAGCCTTCCGGACCAGGTCGGCGGCGTTTTCGGCGTCGAACTTGGCGAAGAGCTGTTTGCGGTACCATTTGGTGGTTTCCGGGCTGAGGAAGAGGGCCTCGGCAATTTGGGTGTTGGTTTTGCCGTCGGCGATGAAGCGGAGGATTTCAAGCTCGCGGGAGGAGAGTTTGACGGCGGCTGGGGCGGGGGAGGAGACGGCTTTGCGACGGCGGCGCAGCAGCACCAGGAAGGTGGTGAGGCCTGCCAAAAGGACTGCAAGGCCTATTGCAATCCAGGTGATCTGCCGCTTCTGGGCGTCCAGGACCTTGGCGGTGTAGCCGGTGTTTTCGATGAGGTCGCGGAACTCCTGGTCCGGGTGGACGGAGAAGTATTCATCGGCCTTTCTCAAATAGCGCATGGCCTTTCTGGTGCGGCCTTTTTCCATGTACCATCGGCCCAGACCCATGCAGGCGTTGGCAACGCAGAGGGAGTCCCCGGCTTCCTGGCCGAATTGGAGGGCTTCCTTGTACTCCGGGAAGGCTTTGTCGTAGTCGTAGGACTCCATCCAGGTTTCCCCTATGTTGTAGTGAAGGAGGGAACAGCTTTCCTTCCAGCCGTGCTTCTCGAAGATTTCCCCGGCCTTTTTGTAGTACTCCATTGCCAGGGGGATGGAGTCCATCATATTGTAGAGGTTGCCGATTGTGCCGTACAGGGAGGAGCGGGCATCGTCAATCTGCAGCTCACTGTATCCTTCCGGACTGGTGATGGAGGTGGCGCCGTTTTCCATGCGTTCCAGGCAGCCGAGAGCCTCTGAGTAGTAGACCATTGCGCTGTCGTACTGCTCCTGGCCGTAGAAGTTCATGCCCACATATCTGGCGGCATCAAAAGTAGCTGCGGCCCATCCCTGCTGACGAGCTATTTCCAGTGCTTTGCGGCCGTAAAACATACCCTTTTCCACGTTGATATGGGTGTAGCCCAGCATCAGGTTCCTGTATGCCTGATTGATGACTACAAGTTCCTCCTCAGAGGCTTTGTCTATGTCCTGCGGAGTAAGTTTTCCAACCACTCTTTCCAGGGAATCGAGGTTATGGCCGCGGTGGTCATTGTACGCCCCGGCGCACAACGGCAGGGCGGCAAGCACTAGCAGTATGATGGTCCGTATCATTGCTCACAAAGATACAAAAAAACGCCAAATTACGCGTTTTGGTGGGCCTTT
>JAILJO010000136.1 GCA_024694675.1 Bacteroidales bacterium
TTCCATTTAGTCCCTAACTCATTGAAACTCAGCTGGTTGGGTGCTTTTTGCTCCAATTTGGGGATTGCAAAGTTACAAAAAAATTCCGAACCGCCAAACTTTTTTACACTTTTTTTAAACATTTTCGACCGCGCTTTTTGATACCTAACTGCGCGGTTTTTCAGCAAGTTACGCATTTTAGTAAAAAAAAGTTTCCTCACTTTTCGACATTCGCCCTCGTCATTCTCGGGCTTGTCCCGGGAATCTCCGCCCCGCGTCCTCAAAAAACGCCAAAACAAGGACGCGAAGGCCTTTTCAACCTCCGCGTCCTCAAAATCGCCCGTTTTTAAGGACGTGACTACTGGTCTTTGTGGAACAGCACCACCTTGGTGATGGTGACATTCGCGCCGCAAATCCAGAACGAATTGTACCACCATCGCAGAGCCTCAACGTCCTGGCTGTTCATTTTCAGTGCAATTGTGCCACTGCCGGCAACTAGGCAAGTATAGTCCTCTCCACCCCACTGTTTAAGCATTGGAGCAGTACATGCAACTTGTCCGGTATGGGCTACGCCTCGGCCAACATTAAAGACCATTAATCCAAACGGATCGCCGATGTTCATGGTGAAGCCTGTGCCCTCAAGGTACGCTGCCATTTCGGCGGTGTACTTATACTGTTCCCAGTTGTTCAGTGTATACTTGATTCTGATGATATCGCCTTTGTTGGCACGGGCGGTCATATATAATCCGTTGACTATGTCGCTGTTCTCGGATTCAGAGTATTCTCCTTCAAAGAGAACAACTCCACCCTCTGCATCAATGTCACCGGGCATATCCGGATCGGGTTCCTCAGGGTCTTCCGGATCCTCGGGATCTTCGTTGAAAATATCAACCTTTTCACTTGTGACCAAGAACTGGAATACGCTGTTGGGCAACAGTGTCAGTTCGTATGCCGGCGCAACGTTGCCGCTTCCGTCGGATACCGTCATTGTGTATTCCTTGCCGCCGTCGTCGGTATAAAACTCTCCATAGAACTCAAAAAATGCAACCTTCCAGGTTCCTCCGGCATACTCCACGGCTTCGTCCGATGCATATGTAGGATCCATACCAGGCATATTCCCACAAGGCTTTTCACCGTCGGCGGCTTCCAGATAAAGTTTTGCGGTGCTCCAGTTGGACGGATAGGCTATCATGATGGTTGCCTTGTTGCCGGTCTGGGCGATTTCTGTGCTATCATGTGTCACAAAGATATTGAATTTGGCATCCGGCCTCAAGGTTATCTCCTTCTCTGGGGCGGATACTCCAGCACCCATATCAAACACCAGCATCTTATAGACTTTGCCTTCTGAGAACTCACCGGAAACCACAAAAGATGCAGTTTTCATACTGGTGCCGTTTTCCGTCCAGGTATCAGAGACGTGCAGCGGCTCCGCTCCTGGCATAGCTCCGCAGGGCTTTTCTCCATCGGCACTTTCAAGATATAGCCTGATGCCGGTCCATTCGGCCGGATAGTTTACATTGATATAAGCCTTGGGCTTGTCATTGCCGGGATCTGTTCCAGGGTCGATATCATTGACGTCAATCACGGCGTCCGGGGTGACGAAGAATCCATACTCGCCCTTGTCCTCCAGGGTAACATTATACTCAGGTGCGACGATGCTGCTGGCGTCGGACACAATCATTGTGTACTCTTTGGGCTGTGTGAAGTTGCCCATGACCACGAAAGCAGCCACCTTCCATGTGGCGCCGAACATATCGTGCGTTTCCTCCGACACCTGAGTGGGATCCATGCCGTACTTTTCGCCGCAAGGCTTTTCTCCGTCGGCGCCCTCAAGATAAAGCTTAATGCCAGTCCACGTGGACGGATATATAATGGAGATTACAGCCATGGCCTTGGGTGCTTCGGGGACATAAGCCTCGATTGTTACCTCCAGGACGGCAGTCTTTTCTCCTGCGGTGAATGTGATTTTACCGGTTTTCTGCTTTTCCTCTGTGTTGGCGGCCGCAACTACTGTGACGTCCGTGTCCCCTGCTGCGCCGTTGGCGGGCCTTAAGCTTAGCCAGTCACAGTCGGCAGCTGCGGTCCACTCCACATTGGAAGTAACCTTCACGGTAACGGTTGCTCCTGCCGCGGGAACAGTGGCGTTGGCCTTATCAAGCTTAATCTCAGGCGTGGGTGCCGGAGGGTTTTCCTCCTTGGCAGGCTGGGTGACCTTAACGGTGGCGGAAGCATTGAAGCCTGTGGCCGATACGGTCACATCCGTGCTACGGCTGGTGCCCGTGGTGTTGGCATCGGCCTTGAGGGTGACGGTAACCTTGCCGGCGTCTCCATTGGCGGGGTCAGCCGATACCCAGTTGTCCTTTGCCACGGCCTTCCACGCCACGGGGGCGTTCAGGGAGAACGTAGCGGTGCCACCTTCGGCGGGGATGGTTACCTCGGGCGGATCAAGTTTAAAGGAGACCTGATCAAGCAGGTCTTCGGGATTGTCTATTTCTTCACAGGACCAGAGAGCCCCGGGAATGAGCGCCAGAACAAGGGCGCTCCTCCAGAATAGTTTAAATAATGATTTCATTTTCATATGGTTATTAGTTGAAATTGGCGTGTTTCTCCGACAAATATATGTCGTACGCGCGTACACCCCGTACCTATTTATATAAAATAGTGTCCCAAAACCCATATTAAATTGTAACACTGCCCCAAGAGCGTTTGGCAAAGTCTTTGCAATCTTGTACCTTTGCAATGATGAAGCGACTACTTAATATTGCATCCATTCTGGTTCTTCTTTCCGTATCCGTGTCTGCGGGTGCGCAGGGGCACGTGCGTAGAGCTATGGAACGTGCGCGTGAAAAAGAGCAGATGATGGCAGCAAAGAAGGCCGCTGAAGAGAGCGTTCCTCAGGGCACGTGGCTCCGGATGAAAGTGGAAAACGGTGACACGATGTACTTTGACAAGATCCCGCCCGTGTGGATCTTTGGCCGCGGTGCCCGTACCAGCGAGAAGGAATGGAGGAAGTACTACAAACTGGTTTACCGCTTCGCCAGGGTTTACCCTTATGCTGAGGCTTCCGGCGGTCTCCGCCACATTGTGGACAGCACCATAGCCGCGAATCATTATACCAAGTTCCAGCGGGAGCAGTATATCAATAAGGTACAGAAAGACCTTTTCAAGGACTTTGAAGGTGCGCTCCGACACATGACAATTACCCAGGGCGCGCTGCTTCTTAAACTCATTGACCGCGAGACCGGGATGCCGCCATACACCGTAATCAAGGAGTACAAGAACGGCGCTGCTGCAGGCTTCTGGCAGGCCGTGGCCAAGCTCTTCGAGAACGACCTCAAGAGCGAGTACGACCCCGAAGGAGAAGACCGAGACCTTGAAGAGCTGGTTCAGATCTGGAAAGCTGGCGCCTTCAAGAACCTCTACTGGTCCGTCTTCTGGGAAGATCCTCCGGAAATTGAGGTTCCTCAGAAGTATTTCCGCTGATGAATCCGCGTGTTATAATTTTCTATAGGAATTGTGACACGCGTTTATTTAAATGGCTACGGGGTGTAACACCGTGAAAGGTATATTTGTTTCCAGAACTAACATTAACACCCTAATATCATGAAGAAACTATTCTTACTTCTTTCGGCAGCCGCACTTCTGGCAACATCCTGCCAGGATATCCTGGACATTATCGACGACGCTGGCGGTGGCGGGACAAACTCCGGAGCCCTTAAAGGTACTTTCACCGTCAACAAGGACGGAGGCACAGTAAGCTTTTCCCAGGGCAACCTTCAGTATCAGATAAGCTCCAAGACCTGGCGCTTTGCAGACCACCAGTGGGATTATGTGGGACATACTTATAGAATTGAGACCGGCGATGATGTGTTTGAGGACATTCATCAGGGGACCGTGGACGGCAGCACCAACGAGGGTATCGTTAAAAAAGGTTACAGCGGCTGGATAGACCTGTTTGGCTGGGGCACAAGCGGAAACGGTGACAGAGAGCCCAGTATGAGCGTCCTCAACTCGTTGGAATACCTCACCGGCGGAAAGGATATCGCTGGAACGGATAATGACTGGGGCGTTTTCAACGCCATCAGCAACGGCGGCAAGAAAGCGGGCCTCTGGCGTACTCTCACCAAGGATGAATGGGCTTATATTATCGGCAAGCGCAAAACTTCCAGCGGCCTGCTCTTTGCCCCCGGCACCGTGAGCGGAGTTCACGGACTTATCCTTCTGCCGGACAACTGGAGCACTTCCACTTTCGACATCAAAGGCGCAAATGAAGTATACGATGTTTCATGGACCACAAATAACATAAGCGCATCGGACTGGACCGGAAAGCTTGAGCCGGCAGGCGCTGTATTCCTGCCCTGCGCAGGCAATCGCGGCAATATAAACTATCCGGACGAAGAAGAGGTTGGCGGCGGAACCGGTCCTGAGGGATATCTTCCGTTCGTGGGCAACTACTGGTCATCGTCTGTTGGCGGATACTATCCTGACGAGGATTATGGAAACAGCGCATACATTCTATACTTTGAATACACCGGCAACCGCGGCACCGTAAGGGCGGACTACGGCCAGCCTCTTTGCATGGGTAATTCTGTGCGTCTTGTTGCAGACAAGTAAAAAACCGGGATTATCAATTATTTTCAGTAGCTTTGCTAACTGAGAATGTATAAAAAGGCTCTAATACTGGTCATTGCCGGTTTTTGCACGGTATGTGCGGCTGCTCAGGACAATTTCAAAAAGATTGTCTTTGAGCGGCTGCCGTCGCTTGCAGCGCCCCGCGGCAACCACCAGACCATCCTTCTGAACGGGGAAGTCACGGTGGTGGGCGGCCACACAACCGGATACAAGCCCCTGGAAACGCTGGAGTACTACAAGGGCGGCTCCTGGCACAGCATTACCACAACGTGGCCCCACGACGGCGGTGCATTTGCGCAATTGCCGGATGGCAAGCTGTTTATGGCCGGGGGTCACGCCGAAGCGTTTGGTATAGGCCAGAGCTGGGGTGCGGAAATCTATGACCCGGCCACGCATACTTTCTCCCCAATCGGCATAATGGACCGGAAGCGCACACAGGCATCGGCCCAGTTCCTGCCGGACGGACGCGTCCTCATTGCCGGTAACTGGTACGGGCCGGATGGAATAGAGATATACACGCCCGGAGAAGGTTTTTTTGCCGTCAAAGAACTGACGCCAGGATGGTCTTTCCCCAGCATACTGACAAGTTCCAGGGACGATGTTCTCATTCTTGGCTATTTGGATCCGTACGGCAACTTCGCCGGAAGCACCGTGGACCG
>JAILJO010000137.1 GCA_024694675.1 Bacteroidales bacterium
CGGTCCACGGTGCTTCCGGCGAAGTTGCCGTACGGATCCAAATAGCCAAGAATGAGAACATCGTCCCTGGAACTTGTCAGTATGCTGGGGAAAGACCATCCTGGCGTCAGTTCTTTGACGGCAAAAAAACCTTCTCCGGGCATGTATATCTCTATTCCATCCGGCCCGTACCAGTTACCGGCAATGAGGACGCGCCCGTCCGGCAGGAACTGGGCCGATGCCTGTGTGCGCTTCCGGTCCATTATGCCGATTGGGGAGAAAGTATGCGTGGCCGGGTCATAGATTTCCGCACCCCAGCTCTGGCCTATTCCAAAGGCTTCGGCGTGACCCCCGGCCATAAACAGCTTGCCATCCGGCAATTGCGCAAATGCACCGCCGTCGTGGGGCCACGTTGTGGTAATGCTGTGCCAGGAGCCACCCTTGTAGTACTCCAGCGTTTCCAGGGGCTTGTATCCGGTTGTGTGGCCGCCCACCACCGTGACTTCCCCGTTCAGAAGGATGGTCTGGTGGTTGCCGCGGGGCGCTGCAAGCGACGGCAGCCGCTCGAAGGCAATCTTCTTGAAGGATGCCTCCTGGGCGTTGACGCTTACGGATAGAAGAGCTGTAAGCAGCAGTATGACAGGCTTTTTGTACACTTTTGCAAATATACTTAAAAAACACATTTGGGCGGGGGTGTTACATTTTTTTTAAGGTTTTGTAACGCAAGTTTCAACGAATGGGAACGGGGCGTACGCGCGTACGGGATATATTTGTGGAAACAACACGTAAAAACTATTAACTGTTGAATATGAAGAATCTAACCAAAAAACTCTGGAGGAGCGCCCTTGTTCTGGCACTCCTGCCCGTGGCTCTGTGGTCTTGTACAGACCCTGAGCAGCCTGTTCCTGATGCTCAGTTTACTCTAAATCCGCCGGAGTTGACACTTCCGGCAGAAGGAGGTCAGGCCTCGTTCTCCCTCGATGCTCCGGTTGACTGGAAGGCATCGACAACCGCAGACTGGATTACAATCGCCCCCTCACAGGGCGACGCCGCTAAAGTGACTGTAACGCTGAAGGCATCGGCCAACGAAACCGGCGAGACCCGTTCCACAACGGTAACAGTATCGGCCGCATCAATGTCCCTTTCCGCATCGGTAAAGGTCACCCAGCCGTCAAAGCAGGCCCCGCCCCCTCCTACGCCGGAAGTCGTCGAATCTGATGAGTTGGTTAATATTGTTGGAGCTTCCGTGGGCGCGACCGTTAAGTTCAAGGCAATGGCTTACGCCGTTTCCGTGGATGGTTTCGTTGTGGACGATGGAACCACTCCGCTGTTTGTTTATACCGGCAGTGAGCCAAGCATCGATATCCTTGGAACCAAGATACAGGTGAGCGGCAAGCGCACGCAGATAAGGAACATCCCTTGCGTGGAGGCAACTGAATGGAAGCCCGTCACCGATGGCAACCATAACGGACAGCCATCCAAGGGACAGGACATTACCGGCAACCTGAGTTCTTTCAACTCGGACAAGATGGTGCTCACTTCCTTCACCGGCAAGTTTGACGTTACCAATAAGGCAAATGTCTACACCCTTACTACAGCTACGGGAAGTGCCTATACGTTCACGCTCTTCATGCCCCAGCAATATGTTTCGATGGTGGCGGAGAACATGGCCGGAATGACGGTCACGGTTAATGCTTATTACTTCGGAAAGGATAATGGCATGCCGTATTTCGTCCTATACTATTTCTACGGCGATGAACCCGTGGACGAAAACGAGCAGTGGACCGTATGGGGCACCGTTGACGGATGGCAGTGGGATAAAGGTGGCTGGCAGATGGATGCGGATTCCTACATCAGGACAGCGGTGGTTACCTACACCGAGGGCGAAGAGTTCAAGTTCCTGAACGGGAGTGCTTTCTATTCTCTTGCCCCGGCCGGAAGCACATTTACCGCACAGGACGGAGTAACATATGAGCTCACGGAGTATCCGCTCAATTACGACGGATCCCAAACCACCATTGACGCACGGCAGTACGGCGGCAGTATTAAACTTCCCGAAGCCGGACAGTGGACACTCACGGTGGATATATCCACAAGGACCTTTACCGCAACCAAGTATGATCCTTCCGTGAAGGAGCCGGCACACGTCGCAGCAATTGACAAAACCGGCTGGGACAATATGTATCTTTACGTGTGCTCTGCCAGCGGAGCGGAACTCTGCGGTGCAAGGCCCGGAGTGGAGCCTCTGTTCACGCAGGATTACGAGGGCTATCCCCTCCGCTATTTTGAGATTCCTGCAGGATTTGCTCCCGGTGCATATACCCTGGTATTCTCAGATGGCAAGAATAACGCCGTTTCAAGGCAGAACGTTGAACTCAAACCGGGAGAGTTGGTTGCATTCGTGGTAACATCCACCGCAGTGGAAGATTACGAGGAGCCCGATCCTGACATTGAGGCGCCCGATTACGACGAAGAAACAATCGACTGGAGCGTTGGCACCGTTCTCTTTGAGGGAGAATACTCTCCGGATCCTACCGCGGAAACCATCACGGACCTTTATATCACGAATATGCCCACGGTACACTCCGGGGATCTGATAAGGATCAAATACACCCTTCACGACCCCGCCCAATATGCGGATCTTCTGGAGCAGTACGGGATGAGTATGGACAACTTCTTTGGTGTAGTATCGGTTGATAGTATCGGCAGGTACACCACCACCGGTTCCACAACATGCAGCGCAAAGCATAAGACGGACAAGAATGACGGCGCCATTGACGTATATGTTTACGGCAGCGGCTCGGTCACATACAAGATTTCCAACAATGATGCACAGGCCGTGAACTATTATGCCAACGAAATGAGCCTCCTGGGCATGCTGGTTACCATAACCAAGGTGGTCCTGGTACATCCGGAATAATAAATATTGATACGCTCTTTCAGCAAAGCCGGCCCCGTTTCTTCGGGACCGGCTTTGGTTTTATCTGAAGTATTTTTCCGGGACCTCTATCTCCGGAGGGTCTTCCCAGAAGACGGACCAGTAGAGGTTCCTGAAGGCTCCGGCTTTCCAGATCTGGACAAGTTCTTCCGTGTCGCGGTCTTCGCCCTCGGGGTCGTACTGTGACTTGAGGTCGTTCTCGAAGAGTTTGGCTACCGCCTGCCAGAAGCCGGCCGCGGCGCCGTTCTTATACTCTTTGATTACGGTGTAAGGCGGCATGCCGGTCTCGCGGTCTACGAGTTTAAGGAGCAGGGCGCCCTGAGTGATGGTCATGTGGCGGAGGGCTCCTTCGAAATCCTTGAACAGTTCTTTCTGTACCTTATTAATATATTGCTCCCTCTGGAACTTGTTGTAGTTGTTGGCGGCTATTGTGCTGTCCACAATGCGGCGCAGTCCGCCGGAAGCCTCAGCGTACGGGTAAACCCTTGCGAAACGGTAAACCAGTTTGTAATACTTTCTCCACTCCTTCTCGCTTGTGCGGGCTTTGCGGCTGAAAACCCAGATTGGCTGGATCTTGTCGAAGAACATGGTGTCGCCGTTCTCCACCTTCACCCTCATCCATTCTCCCTGTGGTGGAACGTTTTCACGGGCGGCCCTTTGTGCCGTCATGGCCTGCTCCTTCTCGCGCGCCCTTTCCATAGCTTTACGCACGTGCCCCTGCGCACTCGCAACTACGGGAGCACAAATCATAAGCAGCGTCAACAGCAGGATATTAAGACTCTGTCTTGTCATTTCGACGGCTCTACCTGCAAAGAGTTTGCCAGAGCGTCATACACCAGCCAGTTGGGCTGGGTGATCCAGTCGCCTAGAAGAAGGAGGCGGCCGGAGGGGTCGACGGGCATGTCCACGCGGGCGTGGTAGTGGCCGAAGATGAAGAAATCGGCACCGCCCTTGAACTTGGAGCACCATTTCCATAGGCGCTCGTCCTTGCCGCGGAAGAAGTAGCTGACGTTCTTGGCCAGGCGGGATTTCTTGCTCCAGCCGTTGCCAAGGGAGAAGGCGATGCGGGGATGAAGCGTGGAGAAACACTTCTGCAGGAACCTGTTGTGGAAGGCCCAGCGCATGAGCTTGTAGCCGTAGTCTCCAGGTCCCAGGCCGTCTCCGTGGCCAAGGCAGAAGCGTTTGCCGCCGATGGTTGTCACGTACGGCTGCTCCAGGACAGTCATTCCAAGCTCACGGAAATAGCTGTAGGCCCAGATATCGTGGTTGCCGGTGAAGAAGTACACCTTCACGCCGGCGTCCATGAGATCCATCAGCGCTGCCAGTACCTTCACATAGCCCTTGGGCACCACATCCTTGTATTCATACCAGAAATCCCAGATGTCGCCAAGGAGATACAGGGCTTCCGTCTCTGCGGCGGGAATGCCTTTCAGAAACTCCACAAATCGGGCTTCCCGGCGTGCGGGATCCTGCACCTGGAGACCCAGGTGGACGTCGGAAACGAAGTATGTCAGGTGCTTACTCACGCAAATATAAACAGCGCTATTGCCACCAGCAGACAGTAAAGTGCAAACCAGGTAAGCTTGGCCTTGCGGACGATGGAAATCATGACCTTGCAGGCGAAAAGACCGCTAAGGAAAGCCGCCACAAAGC